>JAGBDG010000202.1 GCA_017937625.1 Muribaculaceae bacterium
ATGTCTCGGTCTGATTGAAAAAGGCGACTGCTATATTCCAAATAGTGTATTAAGTGAAGATATCCGTTCTATTGTTCCAAAACCTCCAGGCAAAATATTTGCCATATTCAAAAATTATTAGGTAATCCGCCTATATATCCTTTCATCCACGCTTCGGACAATGACAATGTTGGATTCTCAGGTGGCTGTACACGATTAATTCTTGTATGTCCGTCAATATCTCTTCTTACTACGAAAAGCCGTTGATCTTCTTTATTAAGATTTAAAGCATCTAAAATATATGGATTATGAGTGGTGACGATTACTTGTTTATTATTATCTCGTGATAGCTCAATCAATCTTTTCGTAAATTCTCGGCAGAGCTTTGGATTAAGTGCCGACTCAATATTGTCAATAGCGAAAAACGAAGGACTGTTTTCAGAAATAAAAATCGTATAATAAAACAGCAGATATAAAAAAGCCTCATTCACACTTCTTTGATCAAAATATTTAAGAGTCTCATCAATGTATTGATCATACAGCATGACTGAATTATCTCCAGACAATGAATCCGATTTTATGTTAATATCATCAAACCAATCAAGAATATCCATACAACTACGGAGATTGTTCAATAATTCTTTTCCTTTATCTAAAGAAGACATCTTCTTAAGGTAAGAAAAAAGACCTGTCCCGTCTACCCCAATTGTTGTATTATCGGGATTATCAAACTTTCGAAGGGAATATTCATTAGGTGAATAGATACGGAATCCTGTTATATCCTTATCATGTTTAGCTAACGATATTTGGAATTCATCCCCCACTAATTTTACACTTAAATCAGATTCATCTTTCTTAAAATTGATTTTTACGAGTTCGTCAATCGCATTACTCAAGTCCTGTTTTTTGAGTATTTTTATTGCTTCTCTTGCTTTCGACCTTCTTTTCTCAATCCATTTTCCTGCATCAATGTTCTCATTAAAGGACATTATAAACTGATCTGTAATTCCACTCTCTAATTCAAAATCAATTTTTATATCTTTAGAGTTATTACATTCAAATGCCGATATCATGAATTGGGGAGCAGGAACACGCATGCCTCTTTTTTCAAGATCGTGCACATCAAGTTGATCTACACTTGCCGCACTTGCAAAAGTTATCGCTTCAAGTATATTCGATTTGCCACAACCGTTTTCTCCAATCAAGACATTAAATCGTCCCAACGGTATATTCAAATCAACGATCGATTTGAAATTTTTTATTCCGACACTTTTTATCATGATTTGCAAAAGTAATGTATAAAAATTAATTCACCAAATTTACTATGTAAATACCGTTTTGTGTAGAGTATGAAGAGTAAACCGGCAAATTGCGCTGGTTCAATTTACAGGACATCACGGAGGAATTATTTGTACGCTATCATCTTTTCGATGTATATTCGGTTGGCGGAAGACGCGGGGTTGCATCTGTCGGCGTTGACTATCCGCAGCGAATGCCTACCCGGTTCGAGTCCGCGGACGAAGAAAAGATACGCCCGGTTACCCTCGTATTTGCCTGCCTCCGTAACATAGTAGCAGTCAAAGTCTCTGACTTTCTTGCCGTCGATATATGCCTCCCCGCATCCGGCGTCGGTGTTCCAGCTGCCGAGTATCGCCACGCCGGTGCCGTCGAAGTCAATCTCGGCGATGTCGCCGGGGCGCGTCGACACTCTGTAGGGCGCGTCATCGCCGCTGCCGTAGACAAAATCTTCCCAGGCTCCCTCGAATTTCCATCGCGTGCCGTCGGATACGGGCACAAGCTCGCCCACGCGCATGTCGCCGAAACCGCTCATATAAGCCGGACTCACAGGCTTCTGCGACTTTATGCGGTAGACGCCGTCGGCGACGCTGCCGCCGTTAGCCGTCACATTCTCGTCGATGAACTTCATGCTTTGGTCGACCGCGCGGTTGAACGAATAGGTAGTATAGGTGAAACAGCTGTCGGCTATAGCCGGAATGTGCGACTTGAGATTGTCCGGGATAGCGTCGTAACCGTTCACAATGCCCAGTACGGCTGCGGCAGTCGCTGTGTTGCAGTCCGTATCCTGTCCACAGCCGACGGTTATCGACATGGTCCTGTACCAGTCGCCGTCGCCATAGAGAAGTCCCGTCACCACGTATGCACCGTTAAGTTTGGCGTCTATATTGAAGCTATGGTACGGCGTGCAGACATCGTACGGCGCCCATTTTTCATCAAGCATGCGCCACGCGGCAGTCCAGTCGGCGGGATTTGCCTTATGAGCCTCGATGACGTCGCGGACACACGCGGCATAAGTACTCTCGGCAGGTATGGCGCCAAGCGCCCGCTCCACAATGCTGTCGATGTCGCTGCATTCGTATGCAATGGCGTGCATGGCGCTGACGTACATGCCGGCGTAGAGTCCGTCGGCGGCAGACATTATAGACCCCACTTTCTCGCACATGCGGTTCGACGACTGAGGCATGCATGGATTTATAAAGCCGATGAAGTCGCATTCTATCTGGAAATCGATGTCCTCGCAATGTATGTTGTTGACGACGGTCGACAATGCCGCCGGATTCTCGCCGTCAAGATAGTTCTTGCGCGCCTGCAGGTTGGCGTGGCACAGAGAGAACTCGGCAAAGGCGAAGTTCTTGGCAAGACTGTCGACCGGCACGTCCTGACCGTACTGCTCCATAGTAGCCATGAAATTCATCTGACCGTAGATATCGTCCTCGCCAAGCGCTCCGGCAACGTTCTCGGGACTCCATTTTATGGAATCGGTGTACATTCGGTCGGTCACGGCAAACTCCATAGGGCGCCCGTACATGACGCCGATCATTTTGCCGGCCCAGCCGCCGCGCACCTTGTCTGCCATCACTTCTGCGGGAATTTCCACAATATTTCCGTCAGAAACACACGAGGCGGCAGCCGCGCCCAGCGCCGCCATCACTAAAGTCTTTATACCATTCGACATAAGAAAGCTTTATAAAATCATTGCAATACGCAAAAGTACTCATTTTTTTTATAAAAAGTCCAAGCTCAGCTTTCGGAAAAGGAAATCGGAGGAGACAGCGCCGGCTACAGTCACGCGCATGGCTCGCAGCGAACGCGTGACAAGAGGAATCTCAACAGGTCCGGCGACAGTCCCTTTTATGCGGCATGTAACGATACCCCACGGGCGCATGTCGCCCACGTTCAACCCCTCTACAAGAACTTCGCCGTCGAAATACGAAGCCTGCATGTCGATTCTGACCGACTTTATGACCACAAGATCGTATTTTGCCGGCACTGCCGTCTCTACTATCTCCACCGGAGTTTCCTCGCGTGCGTTGCCCTGATACAGACAGGCGATACCGTCGGTACAGACGGCAATCGCCTCGTCGCCCGCCTGTACAAACGATGTCGCGGCATTCAGACCTCGGCGGCTGACGAAATCGGTCGAGCAATGCTCGAAAACGAGAGCAGTGCCGTTGGCAAGCAGCGTCCACAACTCGTCCGAAGCGCCGTCGCGCGCCACCGCCGTATAGTGGTGAGTATCGTCGACAATCCCGGCATGACCATTCTGTTCGATATGTACCAGCGTACCGAAATCGCCGCTGCCCGCGCTGTGCGTCACAGCGAACACTCCGCCTCTGCCGTCACCGCACATTGCGTCAGAACGCCCGACGCCCGACTCGCACAACGTCCTCACCGAGCATGCCCGAAGCCCCGCACCGGTCACTACCGACAGAATGCGCGTCTGTGTCGCGGCAACGAAGCGTTCCCGTCCGAATTCCCACGATTGTCCCTGTCCGGGCATGGCGCACAGCGCCGTCAGCCGTCCCGGCAGATTCGCCGTGAGCCTCACGTCCGTCGGCGAGTCTGTCGGCGTGAACGCGGCGACTGACGGCAGGCTCTTTCGCGACACACCCTGGTCGAACACCTGTCCGTTGGCTATGACGGCAAGCTCCGTCGGCTGCAGATCCGGGCTGACATACAGCGAAAAAAGCCCGGATGCATCGGGCGTCAGGCTGAACGCACCCCTGCGCACAACATTGTCGCTCACGACCTGAACAACCATGTCGGTAGCATCCGCCGACGGATAGCACAGCAGCGGCGTCACCGCAGTGAATGCGCCGGAAGCTCCGCTGCTCGTCCGCGTCACGTGGCTGCCGTCGCGGAAAGCGACAGCGACGGTGGCTGTCCACGGACGCGCCGACAACTTTCCAGCAGCGATAGCCTCAGCGCGGCAGCCCTTGTACGGAAGCCATTTTATGCCGCTCCACATCGTCACGCCGGCACCTGCCGTGCCGAATGCAGCTGTAAACCTGTGGGGAGCATTGAGCAGAGCTCTCACATTCCCGGCTCGTTTCAATTCCTTTGCCAGAGCCTTGACAATCTTCCTGACATCAGGCTCCGGCGACGCCGAGGGCGACACGTCGAGCACCATATCCCGCGATTCAGCGAAGGGATTGTGCACCGACGCCACACATGTCTCGAGCTCTTCGAGGCATGCGACCGCTTTTCTCACGATTTTGCGCGCGTTTCCCTTGAACGCCGACGAAAGACCTCGCTGACGCCCCGGCAGAGCCACCCGCATGATGACGTCCGACGACGAGACATATCGTCCGTAAGTCAGCGGCGAAGGCAGACTCTCGTCGTAGGGATGAAACAGCGGCGTCATCATTATGTCCATGCGCGCCACATTCTGCGCCGCCGGGTCGGCATTCCACGATGCGCCGAGCTTCCACGTCTTTGCCGTCAAAGTATACTGCGCGACGCTTTTTCCGTCAGCCGAGTACAGCGGATGATAGTCGCCGAACTGCGTACCGCCTTCCGGAGCGAGTATGACAGGCTGAGATACGAAAATCACCGTGTCGTTGCTGTCGACAAGCCGGTAGCGGCAGATTGCGGGCTGAATGGCGCTGCCGTCGCCTGCGGCAAGAGCGCATAGCCTGCGGTACGCTGCATTGAAGTCGTCGCATATCTGCCGCTCCTCACTTACTTTCAGACGCCGCGACGAGACAGATTCGGACAGCTCCCTATAGGCGACATCGGCGCTCTGCGGATTGCCGGCGACTGATTTCAGAACCACGGGCGGGAAATCGCCGTTGAGCCGCCGCACGCTGAGCACGTCGCTTTTGACCGTCGCTTCCACCGGACCGTCATCGGTCATCACCGTGAAACAGTCGCTGTCTTTCCTCACTCCGCAAAGCACCCTCGCGCCGAGGTCTATACTTTCGTCGGGGTCGTTGAGCGCTATTCTCGTACCCTTGTATGCAAGCACCAGCCCTTCGGCGACTGCCAACGGTTTCCAGCCGGCAAAAGCAGTGTCTGTCGCCGGCACGAACGAAGGGACGACACTACCGCCGTCCCTTTTCAGATTTGTGTGTCTTATTTCCATTTTTTGTTCCTTGAAATTCAGGAACAAAATTATCTCCGGGCTTTTACTCCTTGCTGTTCTTCTTTCCGGATGCGGAATTTAACTTCCTCAGCGAAGGGAAAAGTCTTCTGAAGCGCACGAGGGTCGACGTGATGTGCCCTCGCGCCACAACGAGCGTCACCGCCGCGAGAATAAGCACGAGTCCCACCCAGTCGCGTCCCGTAAGGCTTTCGCCGAAAACCGTTATGCCTATCAGCACTGCCGTCACAGGCTCAAGAGCGCCTAAAATAGCCGTAGGCGTCGGTCCTATGTACTGTATAGCCGCCGTAGTACAGATGAACGATATCACAGTCGGGAGAATGGCGAGCGCCAACAGACATCCCCAAAGATACCATTTCGTCGGACCGGCGAATGTCGCTCCGGGAGTAGCCACCGTCTTGCAGCCGAACAGAACCACGCCGCTAAGCAGGACATAGAAAATCATGGTCACCGTCGGCACCTGCCGCAGCCCGGGACGGTTGACTCCTATTATGTATCCCGCATACGCGAGCGACGAAAGCATCACCATCACCGTGCCCGTTACGCTCAGCGTGCCGCCGTCGCCGCCCTTGAACAGCAGCGCAATGCCGCCCAGGGCACCGGCTATGCACACGAAAGTGCTAAGCGACAGCTTCTCGTGGAAAAAAATAGCCATTATTACCGCAACCATAAGCGGATAGACAAACAGCAGCGTCGACGCGATGCCCGCGTCCATATAGTTGTAAGCCTCGAAAAGCAGCAGCGATGACAAAGCCATCATGATTCCCATGACGGCTGTCGGAGCAATCTGCCTGCGCGGCACATGGAAGCTTCTGCCGCGTAGTATTATCATCAGCGCTATTGCCGGAACAGCGAACAGATAGCGGTAGAACAGCACTCCGTCGGCTTTCATGCCGTCGGCATAGAGAGGCAGGGCGAACAGCGGGTTCGTGCCGTAGGTGGCTGCCGCTATCGCCCCCAATATGAAGCCTTTTAGCTTGACGTTCATTTCTCGATGCCCGTAGGCAGCCAGCGGAAAAGACGGTCGGCGGGGCGTATCTTGCCCGGCACGCGGAACGAGATGCTGTCGCCCTTGACCGCGCGCTCGGCGGGTTTGCCGTCGACACGAAGCTCGTCGACCTTCACTATCACGGCGCCGGTCGTAGGACCGGTGATGATGACCTCGTCGCCCGCGCAAAGCTCGTGACCTTCCATAAGGAACTCGCCCACGCCGAGTTTCGAGAACCATTTCACGCCCTTGGCGACATACTGCTTCACGCGAGTGGCGCTTGAGCCGTATTTGCCCGACCATTCGCCCAGACGCTGACCCAGGTAATAGCCGTCCCAGAAGCCGCGGTTGAAGATTTTAGCCAGACGCGCGTCCCATTCGGCGACTTTCCCGGCGCCGTAGCTTCCGTCGCATATCGCCTCGAGCGCCTCCGAATAGCACCTCACGGCAGTGCCGACGTACTCCGGACCGCGGGCGCGCCCCTCTATCTTGAACACCCTCACGCCGGCGTCGACCATGCGGTCAAGGAAATGAATGGTCTTGAGGTCTTTGGGCGACATTATATATTTGTTCTCCACCTTGAGCTGATCGCCGGTCTCGAGGTCGGTCACCTCGTAGCCGCGGCGGCATATCTGCGTGCATGCCCCGCGATTGGCGCTCGAGTTCATCTGATGCAGGCTCAGGTAGCACTTGCCGCTCACAGCCATACATAGGGCGCCGTGACAGAACATCTCTATGCCAACGGGCTGTCCTTTCGGGCCGGTGATGTTCTCGGCAATGATGGTTTTGTGGATATGGCGGACCTGCTCGAGGTTGAGTTCGCGCGCGAGCACCACCACATCGGCATATTTCGAGTAGAAGCGCACAGCCTCGGTGTTCGAGATATTGCACTGCGTCGATATGTGTACCTCGACGCCATGGTGTCGGCAGCACTCTATCGCGGCGATGTCCGAGGCAATTATCGCCGACACACCGGCAGCTGCGGCGGCGCTCACTATCGCGTCTATTCGCTCGAGGTCGGCGTCATAGACTATCGTATTTACAGTAAGGTATGTGCGCACGCCGTGCTCGTTGCATCGCGACACAATCTCGCGCAGGTCGTCGAGCGTGAAGTTGGCGCTCGATTTCGAACGCATGTTCAGACCCTCCACTCCGAAATACACGGCGTCGGCGCCGGCATTGATAGCGGCGGCGAGCGATTCGTAGCTGCCCACCGGAGCCATTATCTCAAAGTCGCTTCTCTTATAAGTCATG
Source organism: Muribaculaceae bacterium (assembly GCA_017937625.1). Lineage (GTDB taxonomy): Bacteria > Bacteroidota > Bacteroidia > Bacteroidales > Muribaculaceae > CAG-873. The sequence continues at coordinate 7,623 of JAGBDG010000202.1, forward strand.
TTGGCTATATGATACACCGAAGAGATGCGCCATACGTGTGACACATCTCATCGTTTTGGTTTCTTAATGTCCTTTATTCAGCCTGAGCGGGAGCCTCGGCGGGTGCTTCTGCAGGAGCTGCTGCGGGAGCTGCGGGAGTGTCAAAGCCGCCGGCAGGCGCGGTCACGGGAGCGGGTGCTGCTGTGGGCTGGGTGCGGAGCTCGGTCGAGGTCGATGCTTTCGGCATGGTGAATGCGGAGATTATCGAGAGCACAACAAGGCAGCTTACGAGAGTCCATGTGGCTTTTTCAAGGAAGCTGTTGGTCTGACGGACGCCCATCACTGTGCCGGCGCCGCCGAACTGCGACGACAGACCGCCGCCTTTGGATTTCTGAATCAATACAATGCCGATAAGAAGTACGGCTACGATTACGGTCAATACGATTATGACAACGTGCATAGTTTTTATTATTTTTCGCTTGGCGCGCCCTCAGAAAGTTCTTCCTTCCGGCGCTGATTTATAATCAATTTTTGCAGGAAACGCAATTGGTCTGCAAAGTAAGCACTTTTTTTTGGAAATTTCAAGGATAAGCCCGAGATAATTTCATAAG
>JAGBDG010000203.1 GCA_017937625.1 Muribaculaceae bacterium
ATGTTCGGAATATGATTATTGGTTTATTTTGACGGGATTGTGAGGATCTGACCAATGTCGATGCGGTCGCCTTTTATCTTGTTCGCTTTGCGCAGAGCATCGACGGTCACGCCGTAGCGACGGGCAATCTTGCCGAGGTTCTCGCCCTTGCGTACCTTGTGAGTGACAGTCTTTTCTTTCTGTTTTTTCTTAGTCTCGGTCTTCTGCGAAGACTTCTTGTTGTTCTTCTTTTCGCCGACGTTGCTTGCCTTGTGCTGCTGTTCTTCTGCGCTGCTGTCGGCTTTTACAGTGCCCTTCCCAGTAACAGGAGCCTCAGGAGCAGCGCTTTCGCGGGTAAGAGTGGTGTCGGCGTTGGCGGCAGTCTTGTCGGGCACGGGCGATATGCTGTCGTTGCTCGTCGTGCTCCCGCTGGTCTGAACCTCGTTGTTCTGCTCGGCAGGCTGTGGTTTGGGAGCGGGACGGTAGCGGCGCTGAACAGTCTTTATCTTAAGTTTCTTGCCAGCCTTGACGCTCTTGCCAACTTTGTTCAGGCGCCGGATTGAGCCGACGGTGACACCGTATTTCTTGGCAATCTTAGAGAGTGTCTCGCCTTTCTTGACCTTGTGGTATAGGATGACTTCTTCGTCGTAGTATTCTCCGTTGGCATCGCCGCCCACTATACGTCCCGTCGCGGGCTCGACAATACCTCGGCGGGCATATTTCTGCGCATTATGGTTTACTATCGAGTCCTCGTTTGCCACATAGGCATAAACCTGAAGGGATGGCAGCACGAGCGAATACGGATGTATGTCGCCTGGGATGATGTCGGCGCGGAACTGAGGATTGAGGGCGCGGATCTCGGCGACGGGTATGCCCATGACATCGGAAATCTGCTCGAAATGTACGCGACGCGACACATGCACGGTGTCGACAATCAGCGGTTTACGGGCGAGTGCCGGCGATATGTCATGTTCCTTGTAATAGTTCATTATGTAGTTGGCGGCGATGAAGGCGGGCACGTAGTTGCGTGTCTCTGCGGGCAGGAAGGGATAGATTTCCCAGAAATCGTGCTTTCCGTCGCCGGCGCGGCGCAGCGCCTTGTTGACGTTGCCCGGTCCGCAGTTGTATGCCGCTATGGCAAGCGACCAGTCGCCGTAGGTGTTGAACAGCTGTTTGAGGTATCTTGCACCTGCCTCCGACGAGAGGTAAGGGTCACGGCGCTGGTCGACAAGCGAGTTGACCTCAAGACCGAGGTCTTTCGCCGTCGGCGACATGAACTGCCAGAGTCCGGCGGCTCCGGCGCGGGACACAGCTGTAGGGACAAGCGCCGATTCAATCACCGGAAGGTAGCGGAGCTCCTGCGGAAGACCGTGACGCTCAAGCGCCTCTTCGAAGATGGGCATATAGTACAGGCTCAGACCGAGCATGTTCTCCACGAGCTGTTTCTTGCGGTTGGCGTAGAAGTTGATGGCGTTTCTAACCGGTGTGTTGAGCGGCATCTCTATGATAGTGGGCATACGGCTCAGACGGTCCAGGATCACCTCGTCGTTGAGCGGCGTGCCTCCGTCGCGGTCGGCTTCGTAGTCGAGTACGGTATAGTTTTTCAGATACCAGTCTTCGAGCATCTTGTGAGTGTCGGTCTCGAAACTCTGGGGCATTATCAGCGACGGTTGGCGTGACGAATCGGATATGTCGAGCACCGAGTCGGCGATGGCGACCGGTGCCGTAAGCAGCGCGGAAATGAAAAGAAGTCGGTGTATGTATTTCATTTTGTAGTTGTAGATTGGTCTAAAAATTGAAAGCCCAGACCATGCCGAGCGTCGGGCGCGTCGAGAAGTCCTGGCGGAAAAGTGCCGGTGAGACATCTATCGAGAGGTCCGGCGATATATCGAAGTGCGACAGCGATGCGTCGACGTAGGCGTCGACCATCGCCACAAGGTAGACACCTACCATGGCGATGATGCACAGGTCGCGGTTGCGGCGGTAGAAATTCTTGCGCGACTGCA
>JAGBDG010000204.1 GCA_017937625.1 Muribaculaceae bacterium
CGGGCGCACGGGATTGCCCTCGCGGTCCTCCTCTATCTTGAAATCCTCGTTGCCTCCGAAAGCCGGGTCGGCGAGTCGCTCGCGGATGATGCTGTCGCGTACCCAGAAGACAAACTGCTTGTACTTGCCGTTCGTGATTTCGGTCTCGTCCATCCAGAAACCGTCGACAGACATGCCGCGGGCATTTGCCTGCAGGTTCCACAGCGAATCGGCTTTTCCGACGCCCATCTTCATGCTGCCGCGGTCGATGAGCACCATGCCGTAGGGGGTAGGCTCAACCCATGCGGTGCCGCCGACGCCCGTCACTTCTCCTCCCGCCGATGTGCGCGGTCCGCCGGCGCACGATGCAAGGAGTGCGGCGGTGGCTAAGGGAAGCAGTATTTGGCTTGTATTCTTCATATATTTTCGAATTCCGGATGTTGTTTCTTTGATGATGTTACATAATGCGCACACTCTTGTGGCGGTTCTTGTTCTTGTCGCCCATATTTAGCTTCATGCTGTATCCCACGAAAATCTCGTGGCTTCCCGACGAGGCGCTGTGGATGGCGGAGGTAGCGTAGTCGTAGCTGTAGCCGATGTAGAAATTCTTGATCTCAGCCGCTACTGTCGCCACTACGGCGTCGTCCCATCGGTAGCCGAGACCGAAACTGAGGAACTTGCGCATGCGCAGCCGTGCGTTCAGTTCGGCGGTCGTGAAGGTGAATGTGCTCTTGACCAAAATGGACGGTAGTATTTCAAATAACGTGTTTTTTATGGGAATATTGCACCCTGCCGTGAAATATAGGGTACGCGATGCCTTGAACTGGTACTTGCGGTCGCCCGATGTCTCAGAGCCTCCCGTGGAGTTCTCGGCGTTCATTGTCACTGTGGGTGATGTGAGGTGCGTCACGGAAAGTCCGGCATAGAACTTGGGGTGTTCGTACCATATTCCTGCGTCGGCGTCGAGGGCTGTGCCGTGGATGTCGTTTGTCGGTATGGCGTCGTCGGTGCTCTCGTGGTAATCGTCGTCGCCGGGCAGATAGACCTCAGACCCTTTGAACGACTGGTCGTAGATGCCTATGCCGAGACCTATGCTCCACACGCCTCCCCATTTGCGCAGCTTGTAGGACACCTGCGCGGTCATGTTGAGGGTCTTGTACAGACCTATGCTTTCCTGAAGCATGCTGATACCGGCGCCTATGCGTTTGCTGCCAATCTTGAATGGCATGTCGGCTGCGGCGAGGAAGGAGCGGGGCGCTCCGTCGATGCCCACCCACTGCAGGCGGCTGCCGCCGCGTATTCGCAGGTAGTCGGTGCTGCCTGTCGCCGAGGGGTTGTAGAGCGTCGGGGCGGCATAGTACTGGCTGAGGTTGGGGTCGGTCTGTGCGGACGACGTTATGGCTGTCAGCGTCAGTGTTATGAGCAGGATAAGGCGTGCGGCGATGTTTCGTGTCATGTCATTCGAAATAGAAAGTCAGCACAATCATCTTGGACGTCGCCTTTTTGACTGATTGCGTAAATTTGAACTTTTCCGGGTTGTCGGCGAGGTCGGGACGGTCGTGCACGAGGACGTCGGCGAGTCCGAAGCAGAATTTGAGCTCGGGGATGAGTTTGAAGTAAGGGAGATAGAAGTCGCAGCCGAAGCCGACGCTGATATAGCAGTCGTTGGTCTTGAGCTGGAAGATGTCGCTGCGCTTCTTGTTGATGTCGAACGCGGGCATCACGCCGGCGGTGACGTAGGGGCGCGCGTTGCGGTATCGGAGCGCCGAGTATTTGAGGTCGACGGGCAGTACGATGAAGGTCGACTTGACGGTCTGTTTCTCTACAGTACCGCTGTTCCACTCCCGTGCCTCGACGCCTCGGCTGCCAAAGTACAGACCCGGCGACACACGCAGCGAGAAGTAGTCGTTGAGACGGAGGTTGAAAAGACCGTTGACGCAGAATCCCGGCTGATAGCCTGGCTGACCGATGCGCCACTGCTCACCGGAGTCGGTGGTATAGCCGTTGTGCGTGAACATCAGGTCGGACGTGTACAGACCGATGGAGAAACCGAGGTTCCACCGGCGCAAGTCGGCGTAAGGTCGGTTCTGGAGTTTGTCGTTGAAAGTCTTCGACGCCGCCGGCATACATGCTGCAAGCGCTACCAGAGCACAGATTACTATTCTTCTCAGCTGCTTCATCAGCAGTATTAACGACCGCACGCCCCCTTTATTGCCCCATGCAGTTTTCA
>JAGBDG010000205.1 GCA_017937625.1 Muribaculaceae bacterium
CATCCTCGATTCAGGCAACGCTGGTCGGTCGTTATGACTCCGACTACGGACGCTCCAAAAAGGCGGGGGAAGAGCTGTTCTTCAACTATGCCGAGGAAACAGGCGCAAAGGTGGCAGTCTACCGCTTCCCGAATCTGATGGGACACAGCCGTCCGAAGTACAATTCCTTTGTGTCAACGCTTTGCTATTGTGTGGCAAACGATGAGCCATACACAGTGAATGACCGAAATGCGGCGTTAGAGTTATTATACATCGAAGATTTGGTTGAGGGAATGTTCGACTTACTTGAGGGAAAAGAAGTACACTGCGAATTTGATGGTGTAGAAACTGTTCCCATTGAAAATGGACGTTATTGCTGTGTTCCTGTGACCCATAAGGTAACGCTTGGTGAAGTTGTCGATTTGCTCGAACAGTTTAAGGCGCAACCAACTACTCTCATGATGCCGAAGATGCCGAATGGTTCGTTTGCCAAAAAGTTGTACAGCCTGTATCTGACCTATCTGCCGACGAACAAATTCAAATATGCCTTGAAAATGAACGTGGACAACCGCGGCAGCTTCACGGAGCTTGTGCATACCGAGGACTGCGGTCAGGTAAGCATCAACATCAGCAAACCGGGTATTACGAAAGGGCAGCATTGGCATAACTCGAAGTGGGAGCTGTTCATCGTAGTTTCGGGACATGGATTGATTCAGGAGCGGAACATCAACACAGGCGAGACGGTGGAGTTTGAGGTGTCAGGCGACAAGATTGAAGCAATTCATATGATCCCTGGCTGGATGCACAACATCATAAACTTGTCCGAGAACGAAGATCTGGTTACTGTCATGACCTGCAATGAGATTTTTGATCCTGCTCATCCCGATACTTTCGGGGAGTCGGTGTGATAAAGATTCTGCATTGAGAGTCTCAGGAAAATGTGTAATGCCATTATCGAAGAATACTCTGGAAAGGTTGGGTTCATCTTCCACAGCAGTACTTGCGATGAAGCGCACAGCGTCACCGAAGTCATACATTGCCATACCGGGCATTACGGTATCGAGGTCTATAACTATAATCGGACGCTTGGTCACACGGTCAAACAGGACGTTATTCGCCTTAGTATCGTTATGTGTCACACGAGTCGGAAGTTCACCGTTGGCAAGTCTGATACTCAGCTCTGACGCTTCTTCACGAACGGAACGAATGTACTCCAGTTCTTCTTCTACTTCTGCTCTGCGACCACATATATCTTTTTCCGTATCAGCAAACAGCGTATCAAGACGTTTCTTTGTGTTGTGGAAATCCGGAATGGTTTCGTACAGTGTGGAACCGTCAAAATCGGACAGCTGCATCTGGAAGTGACCGAACGCTTCCCCAGTTGCGGCGATCACAGCAAGGTCGTCGGTGCTGTCGAACGTGATAGAGTCAATGTAATTGCTCATACGCCAGAAGTATCCCTGTTCGCCGATGTAGTAATTGGCTCCGTCCTCGGTATGATGGAAATGGAGCGTAATCTGATTAGGATACTTTTCGCGAATAAACGACGTCACACGGTCTATGTTCGCCATGATTTCTACGGGATTCTTGAATACATTGGTGTTGACTCTCTGAAAGAGATAGGACTTGAGGTCATACTTATCGTTCCGGTAGGTCACTTTGTAGGTAGAGTTTATGTTACCGAGGGTGATTGTATCGTAGGTATAGATGGTTCCTGGAAGGCGGAACTTGATTCCTATTTGTTTTAATGTTTCGAACATGAGATGTTTTTTCTCCTTGTATCGTAGTTGTTATTCATTTGATAATTCTATTACTCTTCTGTTTGTTGGGATGCTGATATGCTGTGTATATGTGATTATATGTAGCTTATTCAATGCCCTATAGCAAATAACATATCTGTTAATCCATATCTGTTAATATTGTAACAGAAAAATATTAATAAATAAACATATTCATGAAAAATACGCTAAAATCCACCAATCAAAAACTGCTGCTCAAGATAATAATATCAAGGTGCTCCACATAGTCACTCGAGCAGCAAAGATAAAGCTTGTATAGTCAGCATTCCCGGAGTTGAACCGGGAAGAATATGTACCACTTATACTGATAATGGGGAGGTTATTAAGCCTCCCCATTATTGTATGTGAAAACCCGCAGTTAGACTGCGGGTTCAGAAAAGGCTATGCCTATAAGTCTTGAAAAATAAAACTCCTTTTGATATAATCAAAGTGCGGCTACCAACTGCACAAGGAAATCAAAAGGAGGACATTCAAAAATGAATGATATACATAGTTTATCACATACGAAGTGGAATTGCAAGTACCATATCGTATTACCAATAGTAATCTCAATCACACAGGTGTTTATGTCTATTCCAAAGGTAAAATCATGATACACCTGACGCTGGATTACCAAAGCGATTAAGATTGCCGCACGCCGGGCGAATATCTGCGCTATCATAGAATATTTCAGGGTAAATCGACAAGAGAGGTCGCAGAAAGCGTCAGTATCGTTCCCGCAACCCTTGTCCTATATGAAAACGACAAGCACCCCATTAAATATAATACCGCTGTTTTGCTGGCAAAGGAATTGAATATTGACCTCAATCGGCTACTGGATTCCTATACTTCGTTTTTAGATTATCCGTGTGGGGAATTTCTGAAAAAAGTACGCAGGGACTTGTCTTTATCACAAGCCGAAATAGCAAAAGACATCGGCGTATCTCAAACCGCCTATTCCGGTTGGGAAAGGGGAATTAAAGCACCGCGTCGTCAGGAATATCAAAAAATTGTGTATGCTTTGCAAAGAAGAAAGGTGGATGTTAGCGGAATAATTCTCCAATCTACCGTCTGACAGGGATTCGTACCTTTGCAATTCGGTTTACTTCTAATATATAATGTAGCTGCGAGGAGGCGGAAAAGATGAAACAGAAAAGGTATCTATATTTGAACGAATCAGAAATCAGCGTTGTGTTACATAGCCTTGTTCGGCTGAAAAATTCACTCATTCAGCAAGGCAGATACACCGATTGTGTGGACGAACTCATTTTGAAAGTAACGAGCTCTCCAACCAAGCGCCTGAATATTTCATAACGATTTGTAGTTGAAGTAGTCAAGCCTATTGTTGACCCACAAGGAGAGGTAGAAGAAAGCACATTTCATAATATAACTGGCAGATTAAAGTTATAACTGCACCCCCCGGAGGGAGCGCGATACAAATATGGTTACCCAATAATTATAGCAGATAATTCCGACAAAAACAAGTTCTCCGGGGAAGAATAACCAAGACTTTTTCGAGGAAGCGTATTGAGACATGAAGCGAAACGATCAAGATCGTCTTGCGTCAGAAAGGACAGATCCTTGCCCTTGGGAATAAATCTGCGAAGCATGCCATTGAAATGCTCGTTTTGCCCCCGTTCTCATGCGCTGTAGGGGTGTGTGTAATAGACATCTAGTCCCAGCGATTCAAAGGCATCTGAGGCGGCAAACTCAGGATCGTTATCAAAGGTAATGCTGTGAAATACTTTGCTGAAATCCTCGCCAAGGCGTTCCTTCAGTTTAAGAAGCGACTGATACGTAGCATCGGATGTCTTGGCATCAGTTTTCAAGACAAAGCTGACGTGGGTCTTTCGTTCTACAAGCGTAAGTACAGAACTTTTTCCATCCTTTCCGACAACAGAATCACCTTCCCAATGACCAAAGACAGTTCTGGTATTGATCACTTCCGGGCGTTGATCAATGCTTGTTCCTAACTTTACTTTGTTCTCTCTGGCATGCGTTTGACGTACTTTTCGGTGGCATTTTTGTAACAAATCAATGTTTTTGACCTTCAGAAGCTGGTTTTCAATCCACTTGTACAACGTCACAGCTGAAACAGTATTCTTAAATAGCCCTTTCCTTTTGGCTTCTGACACAGTTCCGTCCGGTGACCACTTTTCAACGAGCATCTTGTTCTCGACAAACTGTACAAATTCCCGACATTCCGTATACCGGCACTTTCTGCCACAGTGCAGACGGTTCTGCTCGTATCGCCGCTGCCCCACATCGGAAAAGTAACATTCGCTTTCGGTGTAGCCGGGGTCATCTGCATGCTTGCTGATATACGGCTTTGTTTTTCTTTGAATGACGCTCCCGCGCTTTATTTCACGCCGGATTGTGCTGATGTTCCTGCCGAGCAGTCGTGCGATCTGCTTCTTTGGCGTTCCAAGTGATAATTGTCGTTCAATTATTTTTCGCTCGGCTTCCACGTTCGTTTCATAAATTAAAAGCCGAGCACGTAGAAAGAACCTTAATCAAAAGTGAATCATTCAAAAGGCAATTAAACATATTTTGTCGAATGCTTGTCTTCTTAACTAAAGAAGGAATATATTGTTTGTGTAATAA
>JAGBDG010000206.1 GCA_017937625.1 Muribaculaceae bacterium
CTACCTCACGCCGCAGACGCTCGGAGCCGACCGGCTCGCCGCCGCTCTCGGAGCCGTCGAAATCGCCGGTACCGGACGCCCGATACTCGTCAGCGACATCGGCACGGCTGTGACATACGACTACATCGCTCCCGGCGGACGCTATCTCGGCGGAAACATCGCCCCCGGCATCGACCTGCGGCTGCGCGCCCTCGCGGCGTTCACCGACGCCCTGCCGGCTGTATCCGTCGAAGGCGGCGACATCCCGCTTTGGGGCAGAACCACTGCCGAGGCTATGCGCAGCGGCGCTGTCCGCGGTGTCGCAGCCGAACTCGCATACTACCACGCCGCAGCCGGCGAAAAATGCATCGCCGTCCTCACCGGCGGCTCCGCCGAGCTGCTCGCAAACGAGAACATTCTCACATTCGACTACATACACGACCCTTATCTCGTCCATAAAGGTCTATACAGCATTATCAAAGATGAAAATTAAGAGGTTTACAGCCATTCTCGCTATTCTTATCGCCGCAACGCAGTTCGTCGGGGCACAGAACGGTACCATGACACCATACTCCGCCTACGGCTTAGGCATGCTCCGCGACAGGGCTACTTCCACGCAGCGCTCTATGGGCGGCGTGGGCTACGCCATGAACTCCGGACGCCAGATCAACGCCATGAACCCCGCCTCGTACGCCGCAATCGACTCGCTCACCTTCCTTTTCGACATGGGCATCGACCTCTCGGCACTCTGGCAGAAAGAAAAACAGACCGACGGCACGAACGCCTATAACAAGGACTTCGGCGGCGGTCTCGACTACGTGACCATGCAGTTCCCGCTCGGCAGGTACATGGGCGCGTCGGTAGGACTCATCCCCTTCTCGTCGGTGGGCTACGCCTTCGGCACGAAGATTGACAACGGCATCGACTCGCGTCAGGGCAACGGCAGCCTCAGCGAGCTCTACGTCGGCATCGCCGGACGTCCCTTCCGCGGATTCACCGTCGGCGCCAACATCTCATACCTCTTCGGCACCACACTCAACGAGACATACGCCGTGCTATCCTCATCGCAGAGCTCCGTCTTCCAGAAGCAGTTCGAGGTCCGCGACTACCGCCTCAACTTCGGCGTACAGTACTCGCTGCCACTCGCGGCAAACCGCCTCACCTTCGGTCTGACATACGCTCCGGGCAAGACGCTCCTCGGTCATGTCCGTCAGGTACGCTACGACAATGCCCAGGACTCCAAACCTGAGACCACATACGAGCACTCACTCAAGAACAACTTCTCCATCCCCGACACATGGGGCGCCGGCGTCAACTTCGACCTCTCGCGCAAGTGGATGTTCGAGCTCGACTACACCTTCCAGCCCTGGTCCAAGGCCAAGTACACCGACTTCTCAGGCGAGTCGTCGATGCAGAAATACGTCGACCGCACAAAAATCGCGGCAGGCGTGCAGTTCACGCCCAACTTCCGCGGCGGATACTTCAGCCGCATCAACTACCGCCTCGGCGGATACTGGAGCAACGACTATCTCGAGCTTCAGGGCAACCGTCTGCGCCAATACTCGCTGACAGCCGGCTTCGGATTCCCCGTTCCGACATTCAAGACCACCGTCAACCTCGGTTTCGAATGGATCAAGCGCAACGCCACCCCCAACCCGCTCATCACCGAGGACTACTTCAACATCACGATTGGCATCAACTTCAACGAGATGTGGTTCCGTCAAAGCAAAATCTATTGACACATTCCGACAGCGGGCGAGGCGGCATGCGCCGTCTGCCTCTGCTCGCGCTGACAGCCGTGGCGGCTGCCGCGGTGTTCGTGGCATGCGCGCCTGAGGAAAAGCGCTACGTCCCCAACGCCGGCTCCGGCGACGTCACCCCGACAATGACCACAACCGACGTCAGCACCCTCATCAGCGACTCCGGCTACACCCGATATCATCTCGAGACGCCCCTGTGGCAGATGTTCGAGGACGCTGAGGAGCCTTTCTGGCGCTTTCCCGAAGGACTCGAGCTGGAGCAGTACGACCTCAGCATGAACCCAAAGGCCAACGTGCAGTGCGACTCCGCCGTCTACTTCTCGCGCAAGCGTCTCTGGCGACTCGACGGAAACGTCGTCATGGTCAACCCGCAGGCCGACAGCTTCCTCACACAGCAGCTTTTCTGGGACCAGAACTCCCGCAAGATATACACCGACTCATTCATCCACATAGTCCGCACCGACCGCATCATCGAGGGCTACGGCATGGAGTCGGACCAGAGCATGCAGTACTACACCGTGCTGAACCCCACGGCTATACTTCCCGCAAGCAGCATGCCCGGACGAAACAAGGAAAAGAACGACTCCGCCGCGGCAAAGCCCGACACGGCTGCGAAGGCATCTGTCCACTCCTCGGCACGTCCCTCGGCGCCAA
>JAGBDG010000207.1 GCA_017937625.1 Muribaculaceae bacterium
ATGGATTCCGGCGGAACAAAGAAATGGCGAGATACATGAGTACCGCGAAAAACATGTCGCTCATGGTAACAGCCGCAATAAGAATATTGGAAGGAAGAAGGCAGAAAAAGATTACGGCAAGGTACGCCGCCTTTTGTGTTGACAATTTCCGGACAATATCATATACTGCCCATAGTAGCAGCGCGTTCAGACAGATATTGACTATGCCGATACCGGTAAAACTTCCGAAAACTCTCAGATAAAGAACAAGGAAATTTACATAACCCGGATTGAAAATATAGTTTTCAGTGTACAGATGGTTTATCAGCGGATACCATCCGACATCTGACGACTCCAAAGCAAGTCGACGGTAAGCGGCAGAATCGCTGTATGCGGGAAGATCCCAAAAAATTGTTACGACGGCAATTTGTGCGATTAACCATATTATCACGAATATTGCGGAGATATTTCTCAGATTAAAAAATCTATTGCGTGATGGCATATTCTTATTTTTCGAAATGTTTTCCATACCGAAAGGTTAAAAAACTAATGTGGTATCCGTAATTTCCATACTATTACATGATAGTTAATTTATCGTACAAAGGTAACAATAAAATCGAGTCTTGTAAAAAATAAATACATTAATGTCCAATATTGTCCTAAATTAACTATGGGCGTACGAGAATAAGTGGAATATTGTAGTCTATAAATCTCTAAATCTAAGCGTATACCCGCGCTTTGAGTTTGTGGGAACGGAAAATTTTGCATACTTTTGCAACATAGCGGAACGATTCTCCGTTGTTTATCTGAGATTATATCATAACAACCTGAAATTTAACATTAAACGCATGAAACGACTTCTACTCGCTTTACTGACGCTCGTGGCTGTCGTGCCTCTGTGGGCGCAGCTCGTCACAAGCGAGCCAACGATCCTGCAGGAAAACAGCCAGGACGTCGTGCTTACCTATCACGCCGATTCGCCCATGGGCGACAAAGGGCTTGCCAATCTGCCCCAGTCTACCGACGTCTATGCCCATATCGGTGTAATAACCGACAAAAGTTCGTCCAACTCCGACTGGAAATACACGCTGACTCCGTGGCCCAACACCGGCAACCAGCAGACGGCAAACACCGACAAGAACCGTCTGACATACGTCGCTCCCAACACATACACTCTCGCAATCGGCGACATCCACAGCTATTTCAACATGCCTCAAACAGAGAAGGTAAAGAAAATAGCTATTGTATTCCGTACTGCTGACGGTTCACGGACGGGTCGCGGTCCCGGAGGTGCCGACATAATGGTGGACGTGCTCCCCGACGGATTCGCCATGGTATTCAACTGTGACCGCACAAATCTTGTGCTAAACTCCACAACCGAAATAACATTTACAGCCGAGACCTCGGTGCCTTCCACGATAAAATTTGACGTCAACGGTACCGTATTCGCTACGGCGGAGAACACTACAAAACTCGAAGCCCCGTATACCTTCGATGCCGAGGGCAACTTTACGGTGACTGCCACGGCGACATACGACGGGAAAGACTATACCGAGACCATTCTTGTAAGCTATCCAAAATCGTCGCCGCAAGCCGACTATCCCGGCGGTGTGCCGCAGATGGGATGCGTCAGGAACGATGACGGCACAGTTACCTTCTGTCTCGCCGCCCCCGGAAAGAACAGCGTTGTGCTCGTCGGGTCATGGGACGACTACGAAGTGCTCGAAAAGAACCTGATGAACTATCAGGACTATGAGGGCAACCGGTATTTCTGGACCACCGTAAGCGGACTCGCCAACGACCAGTGGTACCCGTATTTCTTCGTAGTCGATGACACATATAAGGTTGCGGATCCCTACACACACATGGTTCTCGACTGCTACAGCGACCGCACGCTGCGTCAGTCGGTATGGCGCGAACGCCCCCAGTACCCCTACGACAAATTCAACAACGTGATGATGGGCTGCTACCGCGGCGACATCGACGACTATGAATTCTCCGATTTCACTATCCCCGAACATGACAATCTTGTCATATACGAAATGCTTGTCCGCGACTTTACGGCGCCCAAGGGCATCAACGGTCTCGCCAACGGCTGGGGTACCATAAAACAGGCTCAGGAAAAGATTCCCTACATCAAGTCGCTCGGCTTCAACGCCATCGAGCTTATGCCAATCATGGAGTTCAACGGTAACAACTCATGGGGTTACAACACCAACTTCTACATGGCTCCCGACAAGGCGTACGGCTCTCCGACGGAGTATAAGGATTTCATCGAGGAATGCCACCGGAACGGTATCGCCGTCATCCTTGACATAGTCTTCAACCAGAGCGACGGTCTGCATCCGTGGTATCAGATGTATCCCATCGACAGCAATCCTTTCTATAACAAGACGGCGCCGCACCAGTGGAACGTACTCAACGACTGGAATCAGGGCAACGACCTCGTGCAGCAGCAGTGGACCGACGCCATCAAGTACTGGATGACGGCATATAACGTCGATGGTTTCCGCTTTGACCTTGTCAAGGGTCTGGGCGACAACGACAGCTACGCTAACGGTACGGACAGCTACAATTCGAGCCGCGTAGAGCGCATGAAACGCCTCCATAAGGTCATTACGTCGATAAAGCCCGACGGCATACATATCAATGAGGACCTCGCCGGAGCGCAGGAAGAAAAAGAGCTCGGCAACGACGGACAGCTACAGTGGGCTAACGTCAACGAGGCATGCCGCAATTTCGCCCAGGCAAGCGGTTCCATGAATTTCATGCGTTTCTATTCAATGTGGGACAGCCAGCGTCCGTGGGGTTCGACGGTTTCGTATGCCGAGAGCCACGACGAGCAGCGTGTCGCATTCCAGGTAGAAAGCTATGGCGCCGGCGACCTCAAGACCAACACTCTCGCACGTTACCGCCGCCTCGGTTCCATGGCGGCGCAGATGCTTCTTGTTCCCGGACCCAAAATGGTATGGCAGTTCGGAGAGCTCGGCAACAGCGAGAACACCAAGGCTAACCCCGACGGGTCAGGCGACAACAACACTTCGCCGAAGGTCGTTGACTGGCGCTGGCTCGACGACCCCGACAGAAAGTATCTGATGGACACATACGCTGCGATGATTAATTTGCGTATGGACAATCCCGAACTGTTCACCCGCGACGCCGCATTCTCGGCATCGAACCTCGCGTCTGCATCGAAAGGTCGTTCAATCCGCCTCTCCAGCGGCGACAAGGAAGTAATCGGATTTTTCAACCCCGCTCTCACAGGCAGCCTTGACATCAGCGTCACTCCCCAGTCGCTTACACCGGAAACCGCAACTCTGATTTTCGCATCTCCCGAATACACCCCGGCTTTTACCGCATCAGGCACTGACCTTAGTCTCAATGTTCCCGCAGGCTGCTTCGCCGTATTCGCTTCGAAAGAAGTGTCGGGCGTCGAGGATGTCGTGCCTGACTCTGAAGTCCGCGTCTATGGTGCCGACGGTCGCATTGGTATTGACGGAGAGTATGAGCATGCAGTGGCATACGACCTCTCCGGTCGTATGATGCCTTCGCTCGATGTTCCGGCAGGTCTCTACATCGTTGTAGTGGACGGTCGCTCGCACAAGGTAATCGTGCGCTGATATATCAGACAATACTCAAATAACAGCCCTCGGAAGCTCAGACAGGCTTCCGGGGGCTTCGTTTTTATGTTATAGTAATCAGTCTTTGTCGATAAGGTCGATAATCTGCGAGGGTGTGGAGATGATATGGTCGGCGTACGCCTGCTTAAGCTCGGATATAGGGCGGTAGCCCCATGTTACGCCTACCGATTCCACGCATGCGCGGCGCGCAGTCTCCATATCGACACCCGAATCGCCGACGTACAGAACTTGTGCCTTTGGTGTGGGACACATGGAGAGCGCCTTGAAAACAATCGACGGATCGGGCTTGCGGGGAAGTCCTTCGACATTGCCGAGAATGGCACGGAAATTGGCATTGGGAAAGTAATGGTCGATTATCTTGCCTACGGCAAACTCGTACTTGTTGGAAGTCACGGCGAGACTGACGCCTTTTGCCGTTAGGTCTTCGAGAAGTTCGGGAATACCGGGATATGGAACCGTGGCATCGCAGCAGTGCTCGTTGTAGTATTCGCGGAAAGCGTCGAGTGCCTCTCGTATGTTTTTTTCGGTTCGGGCATCGTCGGGGAGCGCTCTTTCGATTAGTTTCTTCACTCCGTTGCCAACCATGGAAGGATATACCCACAGACCGTGTGTCGGGAAGCCGAGCGTTGTCATCGCATGGTTGGTGGCATTGGCGAGGTCGTCAATCGTGTTGAGCAGAGTGCCGTCGAGATCAAAAATAACTAATGTTTTCATAATCAGAATGGATAGCCCACAGCGAAGTGGAAGTTGGCGTCGCGGTGCCAGCGCGGATGGAGGAGAGGCCACGGCTCCTGGTTCATCGCCGGGTTGTGCGCTTTGATGCCAAGGTCGAATCGCAGCAGGAAGTAGGTGAAGTCCAGACGGATGCCGGCTCCGTAGGCGAGGGCTATCTGTTTGTAGAATTTGTTGAACTTGAAAAGACCTCCGGGCTGGTTCTCGTAGTCGCGGATAGTCCATGTGTTGCCGGCGTCGATGAACAGGGCACCTTCGAGTACCCAGAAAAGCTTCGCGCGGTACTCGATGGAGAGGTCGAGCCGTATGTCGCCGCACTGGTTGATGAAGTCGGCGACGCTGTTGCGGGCGTCGTATGAGCCGGGACCGAGCGTGCGGACACCCCAGCCGCGGACACCGTTGGCTCCGCCGGCGTAGAATCGTTTCTCGAACGGCACCATCGACGAGTTGCCGTACGGGTAGGCGATGCCGAATCCTCCGTGCAGGGCAAGGGAGTTGCGGGTGTTGAAATTGCGGGTGTAGGTATAGTCAGCCTCGCCCTTGACGTACTGGGCATACTGTATGCCGAGAATCTTGTAGACGCCGTCCGACTTTTTCTGTCCGATGAGATTGGAGATTCCGTAGAGAAGGTTGCCTGCCATTTCGGCTGAGATACGCAGGCTGGTCACCGACGGCTGCATGGCAAGCGAGTTTGTCGTGGCGGACGGTGGACGGCGGTTGCTGAGATTTATGGTGTAGCCCATGCGCATGATGAAGTGGTCCTCATAGCTGTAGCGCAGGATGGGGTTGTCGGGAGATATCTCGTCGATGAAATTGATGGTAGAGCGCGGCAGGCGCACATAGTTGATGTCCACGAGGTCGAAAGTCTGGCGCTTCTGGTAGTCGGTGTGCTGCTGCCACTTCCATTTCCATGCCGTACCGAAGATTATGCGGGTGTACTCGGGGCGTTCCTGATAGTTTGCCGAGAGGGTGAACTCTGTGGAGGCAAGACGGCGCTGCTTGAAGCTTTTTGACAGGAAAGGACACTCGAACTTGGGGAAGGTGATGCCGACTTCGCCGGCAAACTCGGTGTAGCGGTTGTTGATAAGTCCTTCGAGATTGCCCGAGAGGCTTTCGTAGGAGCCGCGGAGCTTCGCGGTGAACATTTCGGAACCGTGTGCGAGATTGCGGTGCTGATAGGTAAGACCCAGTCCGGCGCCGAGGTCGCCTTCGGAGTTCGTTCCCTCAAGCTCTACGGTAATGGACTGTTTCTTGTTGCGCGACAGGTTGATGACGGCGTCGAGCAGACCGACCTGACCGTCGCTGCCCGTAGGCGTCATGTCGATGTTGATATATTTTATGATGCTGAGACGTCCCAGTGCCTCGTAGGTGCGTTCGACGTTTGCTGCGGAGTAGTAGCTGCCGGGTGGTATGTGGCACATCTCGTCGAGTACCGATGGCTTGATGAGGTGGCTGCCGTGAGGATAGATGATGCGTATGTCCTTATAGTAGACCGTATCGCCGCCGTTGCCGTCATAGTCAACCATGTAGGTCACGCGGTCGATGAGGAAGCGGTGGTGTACGTCGGCTGACAGACCGAGGCTGTCGGCCGACAGCGGGAGTGCGGTTCTTCCCTTGCTGTTCCCCGGCGAGTGGAGCCGCAGCGTTATGTCGGCGAACTTGCTGCCGGCTACGGTGTCGGCGGTGAAGTTGATGAACTCGCGGTTGAAGTCGTAGTAGCCGTTGTTGCGTAGGAGGCGGGTTATGCGCGCTCGTTCTGCATCGAGGAGGGTCCGGTCGAGGAGCATTCCAGGCTTCATGCCCGAGGAAGTGGTGTCGGCAAGCACGAGGCGTCTCACGAAGGGATCGTCGATACTGTACGATATGGAGGAAACACGGTGAGGCTCGCCGGCGGTGATGACGTAGCGTATGTCCATCCTTTTCTTGCCCGGTGAGACGGTGTCGGCAATCACTTCGGCGTCGAGGTATCCGTTGTTGATGAGGGCAAGCTGCAGCTGTCGGCACGATGCGTCGGTCAGCTGACGGTCGTAGATGACAGGCGGCTGACCGAGGCGTCGCAGCCAGCGGTTGTACCACTTGGTGGAGTCGCGTCCCGAGAGGCTGTAGGTGCTGAGCTGGAGCTTTGCGAATCCGAGCACCTTGTGGTTGGGCGTCTGACGCAGGAAACTGTAGAGACCGCGGGTGTCGATATCGTCGCGGTCGGTTACTTTTATCTTGACCTCGTTGAGAAGATACTCGTCTTCCGGCACGTGTTTGGTTGTGCTGCACGACGACGCAAGCAGCATTACTGCCGCAGACAGTATAGTCGCGACCGACGCAAACTTAGAGCGGAATAGTGAAAATGAAGCGTGCGCCATTGTGGTAGTCAGTGTCGAGCTTCACCTCGCCCTGCATCAGACCGGCGAGCAGGCGGGCAATATACAGTCCGAGTCCGCAGCCACGCATCGAGCTGTCTGCCTTGTAGAAGCGGTCGAAAATGAGTTCTTCGCACCCGTCGGGTATGCCGGTGCCGGTGTCGGAAACATAGAAGATGACTTTGTTGTTCTTGCGGTCTATGTCGTAGTCGAGGGTGATTGTGCCTTCCTGCGAGAATTTGTCGGCATTGCTCAGGAGGTTCATCAGCACCTGACAGACGCGGACCTGATCGGTGCTGGCAAGGTCGTCAGGCTTGTTCCCGGGGTTGAACACAATCTTGATTCCGGAGCGTTTCCTGCCTTCGAAGATATTGTCGAGCGCAAGATGGCAGATTTCCTGAATGCTTACCGGTTTCTTGTGGACGGCAATGTTCCCGTGTTCGAGCGAAGCCATGTCGAGGACGTCGTTGAGCAGCGTCATTATCACCTTTGTGTTCTGCTTCATGCTCTTCGCATAGCCTTCGAGGTACTTCTGCTTGTCGGGCGGGATGCAGTCCATGATGAGCTGCGAGTATTCGAGCACGGCGTCGAGGGGCGCCTTCACCTCATGGCTCATGTTGTTGATGAACTCGGTCTTGAGCTTGTCGGCGTCCTTCGCTTTGTCGCGGGCGGCTATAAGCTCGGTCTGCGTCTTCCTGAGCTCGTTGCGCTCGTCCCGCAGCCTTTCGGATGTCTGGAGAAGCTTGTCGGCGAGCACCTTGTACGTGCGGTAGTTGCGCAGCAGCACTATTATGAACGCAATCAGGAGCAGGAGCATCACGGCAAGGACTCCCAGGACGATGCGGGTCATTCTGAGGTGAGCCTGATGCTCGTCCATCCTGAGGTCGCTGTTGGCCTTGCGTAGCTCCGCCATGTCATAGACAATCTGGAGCTCGCGATAGCGCTCGTCGGCTCGGCTGTCGATGCGTGCCGTCAGCGAGTCGTTCAGCTCGAGCGCTGCCTCGAGCTGTGTGGCGCGGTCGCCGATGGCTGCCGCCGCCTTGACGAGCTCGTTGAGGAAATGGGCGCGGTAGTTGTCGTAGAACTTTTCGTGAAGATGTTTCTTGAGCACAGGTATCGCCTCTCTGTATTTCTTGTTGGCGAGCAGATAGCAGACTTCGATGATTTCGTTGTGCCGTATGTCATCGGAGACACGGACGTTGACGTCGCTGATTTCTTTCGACTTTTTGTAGAAAAATTCTATCTCCTCGGGCTTGAGGGCGCGGTAGTTGATGAGCATGCGGCGGTAGACGGAGTAGCGGTAGGTGTCCATGTTGCGGTATGGGCGTCCCTGTGACTTGTATGCCAGCGACAGCGAGTCGATGATGTTGAGCATGTCCTTGTCCATCGCCACGGCGCTCTCGGCAGAGCCGTTGCGGGCATAGATGGGAGTGGCGCGCGTGTAGACGAGGTTCCTCACCTTGCCTGCGGGCAGGTTCATCGAGTTGATGTGGTCGAGGAGCTTGCCAATATATTCTTCGAGAAGGCCGCCCTTGGTGGTCTTGCTCAGGTGCATGCAGAGAGAGTAGAGCATGAGCGCTTCCTCGTACGGGTCGAGGTCCGTGTCCGATTCGAGGGTCTTTATCAGGTCGGACAGGTGCTGCGTGTTGAGGTCGCGGGTATGCGTCTTGATTTTGGCGTCGATTTTTATCATCTCGAGGAAAAGCAGCGCCTCTTTCTGGCGGGGGCTTTCCGGGATTTCGTTGAGGTTTTTCTCGATGATGTTGAGCAGCGAGTCGTTGTCGCGCATCTCGTTGGCGGCATAGGTGAGGACGTCGATGCGCGTGTCGTGCATCCCACGGAGTTTTGTGGTGTGGTTGAGGCGTTCGAGGGCGTCGAAACGCTGCTTGTATGAAGCTCCGATGTCGTAGATGTTGAGAAGCGTCTGAACGCTGTCGTATGGATTGTTGAGTTCTTCGAGTCGGGTTTCGAGGCTGTCAATCATCCTTGAGTTCTGCTTCCTTATGCTGTCGGCGAACAGGAGCAGAGGCACTGCAGCCAGAATCAGAAAGCATATATGGCGGTTTATTCGGATACTCATTGTGAGGTCATGTCGATATTCACGCGAAGTTAGCCATAATTTTCGAGGGGCACAAAAAAAAGTCCTAATTCGTTTCTCCAACGTTTCAGGACCTAAGCCAAAAGGCATGATTTGTGATTCAAGTTTGTTGCCTTATAGCAATTGAGTGTAGAGATTATATCATACTTACTTTAGGTGAACTTGATTCCCGGAGAGCCGACTGTCGTCGCGACGTTGGAGTCCGGAAAGCCTTGGCTTAGAATCTGATATGGGAAATAAACGTAAATAATAAAAGGTCTAAGCACAAAGCAAGGTTCTTTCCGATGCAAAGTTAAAGACTTTTTTTGGTGCGACAAACTATTTTTTGAAAAAATTTCAAAATGTATGGTGGAAAAGAGGATTGTAGAAGAATCGGAGCACTCGGAATACGCTCACAGAATAGCCGGCTGTCTTCGAGCGCTGTGCTTATCAGTGTCCTGCGCCCTCGGCGCTTGTGACGACGAGGGATATTATTTACTGAATTTCGAGGGTGAGGGTGTTGGAAGTTGAGCGGGAGGATTGTCCGGGGAGGGTGCCTTCGTTGGCTATGTCGAGGGTGTAGCGGTAGGTGTAGCCTGAATTCCAGCGGAAATTCGGACTGTCGGGGCTTATGGGGAAATAGATGTATCCCCATCGTGAGCCTTGCGATGCTTCGATGAGCTGTGGGTTTGTACTGCTGTCGGGCCAGGTCTGCTTGCCGGTGCTGTCGCATATCCGGCATGTAAGGCGGAAGCCGGTTCCGCTGACGTATCCGTGCCACTCAAGGGGACGAGGATTGAACGGGATGACGAATATGTTGTCTGTATTGGACACGTCGACGGCTTCATTGCCTATTTCTATACCTTCGCCGCTGTCGGAAAGAAAATAGGGGACTTTTGCATGTGCCATATCGTCGACATATCCGGGCCAGCAGGCGGTGAGTGTTCCGCTATCCGGGGCTGTCGTCTCGCCGGGGAAATACAAGGTGCTTCCCGTGCAGACATTGTAGAGGGTAAGTTCTTTCAGATACACATGATTCTCCGGCATGGAGGATCTGACCATTATTATTAGCCTGGCAAGTGTGTGCCTGAAGTTGAGTCGGATCCTTCCGTTGTTTTGCCTGACGCTGTATCTCGCAGCTATACAGATGTCAGACCGACCTATACTGTCAACAGAATTTACAGTATTGTGCCAATGGGCGTTGACTGTAATATTGTATTTCGGTGGCGTTATTGCCATGAAGGTCACGGCGGTGTCGCCTCCGGGCCACATTACTTCGGGTGTGTAGCGCCAGGAGTTTAGTCCTGTTCTGCGTACGGTGACGTTGTCCATCACCAGCCTGTGTCCGGGCTCCGTGTAGGCACTCACTCTGAAGCTCTGTATGTTTGCGGTTGTTACGGTGGCTCCGTCGTCATAGGCATCGAATACGACAGCGCCCCGCCCGTCAGTCAGAACGGGGTCGCTGTCGTTGTCGCATGCCGCCGCCATGAGAACGGCGGCGATAAATGTGTACCGCCACCAGATCATTTTTTTCAGAGTCTCATATCGGAGTAGGACTGGTACTCGTCGACGGTGACATCAAATTCTATGGCGCCGCTGCTGTGGGGTACTCCTACGGATATGGTATAGCGGTAGGCTTTTCCGGCTTCCCATGCCTGCTCGGCAGAGGCGAGAGGGAAGTAAATGTACGCCGTTTTCGAAGCTTCGTCGTATCCTTCATCTGTATGCTGAGGCCAGATGACGACGCCGCTTTCTTTATCGGCTATGCGGCAAGTCAGTCGCAGGCAGGCGCCTCTGTCTGTTCCTGATTTCGCGGAAAGAGACTGAGGCACGGTGAAGATTCGCTCAGTATTGTTGAGAGTCACGGGAGTGTCGGTCAGTGTGACCGGTGTACCGCTGTAGAGATTGACAGTCTGCACGTTGTCCCATTCGCTCCACGTGCCTTTGACATTGTCGATGTTCCCTTCTTCTGTGGTCTCGCGCGGAAAGCGGAACGAACCGGAGGTGTATGTCCCGGTCAGATCCACGGCGGTGACAGTCACTGCAATGGGGGAGGTGGGCACGCGCTTGAGACGGAACACAACCTGAGAAAGCGCATGTCTGAAATTAATCTTCACCTGTCCTGACGAAAGCCCCAGGTTCACACCGTAGAGCAGGTCGGTTGTGCCTTCGTTGACATATCCGGGTATGTCGGGGCTGTCGGTGTTTATGTTGTCGTCGGGCTTATTAGTGGTGATTATATCCGGAGAATAGCTGTAGAAGTTGACTGTTTTGTCGACGGGCCAGTACATGACGGGAGAGTAGGTCCAGCCATTGTCGCTGCGGGTTACGTGTACTCCGTTCATGTAGATTTGTCTGTCTACGAATCCGTAGACTCTGAAACTGCGGAGGTCGCTGGTTGTTGTTACAGCTCTTGACGAGGATGCGCTTGGGGCAGATGCCGAAAAAGATATGGCTTTTGTTCCGGGAACAATGGTCTTGTCGTCATCGCTTGAGCAGGATGCTAAAAGCAACGGCACTAACAGACCGCTGAGGAGAAATGAGGTTTTCATGTCTTATTTTTTATAGTATATTTCAGAACAGTATATAATATAAACAAATATAAAGCAAAAGGTTCTCAGTTTTTCAGCTCAATATCGACATATTCCCAATTGTCGACCCCGACTTGCATATCTCCGCCGGTTCCATGCGTTTCCGGCAGCTTTATGCCGGAAATCCTTATGGTGAGATCCGCGCCGGGCGGAGCGGAACCTACAGTGTCCGAAACGTCGAAGGTGAAGACCTGCTTTTTCCCGTCGAGCAGCCAGACATAGAGCGAAAGCAAGTTTCCGTTGTTCTCCGGAGCGGGGCCGAAACTTGACAGCTCGCCGTCGAATATATCTCCGCTTATTCCGAGTCTGCCGGGTATCGTGACGCAGGCACCGGAGCGCACTCCGGTGTACATATAAATGCCAGCCGACATTCCTGAGAGTCCGACCGAGACTTCGGCGGCAGACGAGGCGTTGACGATGTTGTCGAATATTATACGGTATCGTGGCGTTATCCGTCGCGGAGTAAAAATAACGTCAGTGTTGCCTGTGAGCGCGAGGTCGCCGTCGAGAGAAGCAGAGTAGACAGTACCCGGCTGTGCGTGTACTGGTTCTTCGGATGTCCGAGGAGGCGGAGCTCCCTTCAGCGAAGGGGTTGCGGCGTCGGCGAGGCGTGTCTCGCGTGAGGTAACGAACAATGTACTGGAACTGTCGTAGCCGTTGACTACGGCGGTGCTCATGTCGTTGTTGAAGGATAAGGCGCTGTATGTGCCTGGATATAGTGCGGCATACCCTCCGTAGGATGATACATCGAACCTCCACCAGTCGGGTGAGTGGCTGTCGTAGAAGAGTACAGCCATGCCTGCCGGCAGTTCGGCGTTGTATGCGGTGTCCCAGTCGAAGCCGATGTGTACGCTTGTTTCGGGACATACGCCCTCGTCCTCGAAGATACACGAGGATACAGCGAACCACAACAGCGCAGTCATGGCATAATGTATGATTTTTTTTCTCCGCATACATTATGAACAACAATGATGGCTGAAAGGATTGATATGCGTGTGGTGTACGGATAAAAAAAAGCCTCGGAAAACCGAGGCTTGAGTGGGCGCTGAGGGATTCGAACCCCCGACCCTCTGCTTGTAAGGCAGACGCTCTGAACCAGCTGAGCTAAGCGCCCCTTGCCAAAAGCGTTGCAAAGTTACGCACTTTTTCCGATACTGCAAATTTTTTCGGCACTTTTTTTGAGCGAGCCTCCTAAAAAGGAAAAATATGCCACAAAGCTGTTCCGGAAGGCGAAGAAAACTGCATTTACCGGAGGGTATAGACGCGTTTGACACGCGGACTTACCGAGGTAAGAATCTCGTATGGTATGGTGTCGAGTGTGTCGCTGATGACCTCGACAGGCTGCTGCGGACCGAAAATCTCCACAGTTGAGCCTATCTCGGCGCCCGGCGCGTCGGTTACGTCAATCATGCACTGGTCCATGCAGATGTTGCCTATTGTCGGGCAGGGCTTGCCGTTGACGTAGAACGAGGCGTTGCCGCGCCCGAGATGGCGGTTGATGCCGTCGGCGTAGCCTACGGGGATGGTGGCGATGAGCGACGGACGCTTCGTCACACTTCGGCATCCGTAGCCGATGGGCGTTCCGGCTTCCCAGTGCTTGAGGGAGAAAATGTGAGTGCGCAGGCTCGATACGGGGCGTAGCTTCTGAGGGTCGTAGCCGGCGTAAGGACTTATGCCGTATAGACCGATGCCAAGGCGCCCCATCTCATAGCGGAGAGCGTCGGCGAAGCGCATCATGCCGGCGGTATTGAGGATGTGGCGTTTTACGGGGTAGTCGAGCATCGAGCGTAAGCGGTCGGTCATATTCTTGAACATTTCAATCTGTCCGAGCGTGTAGTCGTCCATGTCGAGACAGTCGGCTGTGGCGAGGTGTGAGAGGACCGACGCTACTTTTACTGAATCGGTCTGCGCGAGGCGTTCGGCGATGCCGTCGATCTGTTGCGGCAGGAAGCCCACGCGGTGCATTCCGGTGTCGAACTTGACGTGTATCGGATAAGAAGATGTTCCGTATGCCTCGGCTTCCTTTATGAGTCTGTCAAGTTCATCGGGTGAGAAAACCGTGGGTTCGAGACGATTGGCAAAGAGGGCGGGGTAGCGGTTGGTGAGTGGATTGAGCACGACTATAGGCATAGTGATGCCGGCGTCGCGAAGCTCTATTCCTTCTTCTATGACAGCGACGGCGAGGTAAGCGGCTCCGTGGCTCTGCAGTGTCTTGCCTATCTCAACGGCTCCGGCTCCGTAAGCCGACGCCTTAACCATAGCCACAATGCCGGTGCCTTTGGGAACGAGCGAGCGGTAATGGTTGTAGTTGTGGACGAGGGCGTCGAGGTCTACCTCGAGGGTGGTGTCGTGTCCGACGCATTCCATTGTCTCGGCGATGTATGCGAGGTTGCCCTCGTTCTTACCGAAAAGAAGTATCTGCTCGCGGTGGCATAGTTCGCCTCCGAGATATTTGGCGCAAACCATAGGCATGACATCGGCGCAGATGTCGGCATTGCTCTTTTCTTCGATGATATCGGCAACGGCGGCAGCCTCCGGCGATACGCAGATGATGCGGTCGGCGCCGAACAGACGTGCGGTTCTGAAAGCCTCTGAATATAATGCGGCGACGTCTTTGTCGGGAATGCCGTCCTTGTGGAGGATGTCGCCGAGGATGAGCGTAGAGGGATGGCGTGGCGTGGCGCGACGGCGCATGAAGTCGAGAGCCATGCGCAGGGAGAGTAGGTCGGGGGTGAAATTGTCGCGGAGAATGGTATTGCCGAAAGCTCCGGAGGTTATCTCGCGCCTCGTCTGCGGAAGCTCGAGAGCCGGGATATGGCTGCGTTTGGCGGCGGAATAGCCCAGCTCGGCGAGGACAGCGTCGGCAAGGGCGTGGTAGATAGTCGGGAACGCGCCTTTTTCGACGGCGACGGTCTTTTTGCCTGGAAGAACCTCAGAAAGTACTTCGGGCACGGAGGGGTCGGAATTCTCGTAAATGACTGTGCTGCAGTTGGCGAACAGGCAAGCTTTTTCTTTTATTTTGTCGGCGTGCGAAGCGAAAGCCTCGTCGTGCTCGTCTGTGACGGGAGTCAGCACGCCGATGCCGAGCGACTGCCCGAGAACACGCAGGATGCTCTCAGCCTGCCCGGGACCGTCGATGCCGATTTCGGCTATGAAATGCTCCGGCACTCCGCCGGCGGTCATTTCCCATACCGAGAGCGGCACGCCAATGCTCGAATTCCAGCTGCGCGGACTGCGGCGGACGTCGCAGAGCGGAAGCAGTGCCTTGTAGATAAGCTCCTTTACGATTGTCTTGCCATAACTGCCCGTAACTGCAATGCCTCGTTTTGTGTCGCCCAGACGATCTGCCGCAAGACTTTCGAGAGCTTCGCGGACGCTGTCGACGACATAGAACGCTGCGTCCTCGGTACCGCAGTCGAAAGGTATGCGCTCAACAATGAATGCGCGTACGCCTTTTGCATAAAGTTCGGGGATGAAGCGGTGTCCGTCGCTAAGAGGCGTGTCGATGGCGGCGAAAACGGTCTCCGAGGGGGAGAAGACAGAGCGGCTGTCGGCGCAGAGGTATCTGAAAGAGCGCTTGCCTTCGGGGTCGTCGGAGGCGTGGCGGACGTATTTTGTATTGAGCGAATTGAGAGTATTCATAGGATAGATCGATGGAGCGAGGCAAGATGACGGCGTCGTGCCTCGATGGCGGCTGCGCGGGTTGCCTTGCTGAAATATGTTTCGGAAAATATGCTGTAAATGTAGTCTACTGCGGTCTCCGATGGATGCTTCATGTCCGGGGCATAGAAGCGGTAGTCGCGGAGATCGTCCATAAGTATTTCGTAAGACGGGAAATAGCCAGCCTGAGTGTCCGGTATTCCGGCAAGCGCCTTTTCCGCTGCGAGCTGAAGCGTCGCCTTGGAGAGCGTGTTGCCGTGAAGCCCGTCGGCAAGATGGCGTATGGGGCTGACAGTGAGGATGACGGCACGGCAACCCGCGCCTATGAGGGCGCCGACGCTGCTTTTTATTTTACGGGTCGCTTCGTCTATGTCCAGCAAGCGCCGTTCGAAGCAGTCGGAGGGAAATTTATGGCAGTTGCCGACGATGCGCTCTGTCGCAAGGTGGCGGAAGACGTATGCCGAGCCGAGGGTGAGTATTGCCACCGGGGACTGTGCCAGAATATTTCTGATTTTGTCGAGGTCGGTGCGGATGGCGGCAAGAAGCACAGTGGCGTTGTCGCCGGAGTAGCGGGAGGCGAAATCGAGGGCATGAAAACCGCGCGGACCCTCGGCGAGCATAGGTTCGGCGTACTGGTCGAGCGCGAGACTTATGCACCTGTGTATTGAGCAGGGGTTATAGAGCGGACCGAGGGGATTGTGGACCGTACGGAAACCGTCGGTGTCGAGCCGGCTGCCGACCTCGTCGGTGAAGCACGAGCCCAGAAGGAGAACCGGCGTCGTAGCGTCGATTCTTATGCCGGTGGAGACGGGTTCTATTTCAGTGCGGAAACGCATGTCAGAACATCTGATAGTCGAGCGAGAGCACCTGGAACTCGGTGCGACGGTTTATCTGGTCGGCTGCTTCCTGGTCTTCGGGCGAGAGAAC
>JAGBDG010000208.1 GCA_017937625.1 Muribaculaceae bacterium
ATACTCCGGAAGCTCCGGAGTCGACAATATAATAAACCTAATGGGCACTATCCGCAGAAATACTATCCGCCTGTTCTCATGCCTGTGTGCGTCGGGAGCGCTCTTTGCCACTTCCTGCTCGGACAGCACTGAAGAGCCTGCCGTTCCCGACACGCCGAAAAGTCATGCCATGACTTTCGACATTCCCGACGGCAATCTGCCAGACTCCCGCACGCAGATTACAAGCGACAACCTCACAGAATTCACAGTCTGGGCATCGATGCGTTCCCTGGACGGCGGAGACTGCACGCCTGTATTCACAAAATCGGACGCCTCCGCTCCCGATAATCCACCGGCGGCTTCAGATTTCGTCACCGTCAGAAAAGAATCGAGCGGGTCTTGGAACTATGCTTACGGGAACCAGAACCTTGCCTACTGGAGCGACAACAGCTTCTACTCGTTCGCCGCGTTCGCCATATCCTACGGTCCTTCGGACACGCAGACAGTGGTTCCGGACTTCGCCACCAACGGACACACCGACGACGAACACGCGCATACGCTTTCATTCGACAATTTCGACGGCACACAAAGCACCGACCTGGTCTATGCTGCGGCAAACCGCATGGTCTCGGACTTCGAGACGGACACACGCGCCGTAAACCTCACCTTCAATCACCTTACATCGCGTCTGATGATTCAGGGTCGGGTAGATCCGAATCTTGGCTCCGACCACAGTGTCACCGTCATATCCGTTAGTCTTTCGGGCATAAACACCAGAGGATCCTGGGACGGCGCGGCATTCGACCCGGCGGCCACTACCGACCATTCCTGGACGTCTTCGACGCCCGGCGAATATGCCGCGAACGACAACAGATTCGAAGTAAATACGAGCGGTCTCACCGACCTCTTCAACGGCAAGGACATAATGATGATTCCGCAGGCTATCGACGGCGAAGCACGGCTCACAGTCAGATACAGCCACAACTCCGGCATGGATGCCGGAACCATACATACCGTTACGCTAAACATCCATCAGGCGACGGTAGCAATAGGCGCGTCGAGCTGGCTCCCGGGTCGTTCCTACCGCTACACCGTGAATTTCGGCGCTACCGACTATATCCTCTTCGACACTCCCACGGTCGAGAAGTGGGACTATCAGGTCGGAGGCAACATCATTGTACAGCCTAACCAATAGAAACAAGATACAGAACCCATAATGAGCATCAAAAAACATATAGCGCTCCTCGCACTGCCTGTGCTTCTCTTGCCGACAGGTCTTACTGGCTGCTCTCCTGACAGTGTCGAGCCGCCATCGCCGGATGCCACCCGCTCCATAGTGTTCGGTGCGGCACAGGTATCGGGCGGCACAGATGTGCAAGTGGAATCGCGATCCACCCTCCTTAATTCGCTCGATGAAGGTACAACAGCCGTAGTCTACGGCTACTGCGTGCCTCTGTCTGTCAGCCTGACGCCGGATCCGGCCTCCGCAGGTCTTCCATGGACCAACAAGGCTAACTATTCAGTTCCGGACATCTTTCCCGGAAGCTCCGCCACAGCTGATATCAGCGACGGAACCGATCTTACCGTAAACAACGGACGGCTCACCTACGCCGGCTCGCTTAAGCCATGGCTCGACGATGACGACGCCACATATTCCTTCATATCATATTACCCGAAGGGATACTTCACCTATACACGCAACTACTCCGGAAACTCGACTACGGGTTCTCCGAAGTTCACATTCACAATGCCAGGGGACGCAGCAAACGACCATACGGCAATTCCTGATGCCATGGTCGCCGCACGCTTCGACCACAGAAAAGCAGACGGACAGGTTCATCTCACCTACCGCCATATCCTCTCTGCGCTCCGCTTCCAGATCAACAATTACTCAGAAGAAGAACTGACTCTTCACAGCCTGTCGTTCTCGGGAAAGTTCTACAGCAAAGCCGAATTCACGTTCGAGACCGGAGCGATTGTCCAGAATACGCCTGACGACAAATTCAATGGCAGCTGGACTCTGGTGTCCTCCGACATGAAGGTGTCGAGCAATTCAGGTCGTCCGCTCGGCGACGGTACAGAAGGCACAAGCGTCATGCTTCTGTCCGACCAGTCGGTCACTCCAAGCGCCGGCAACCCCGCAGACTGTCTCGGGACCAATAAAAAGATACGTGTCGAATACTCGATAGGAACACAGCGCTATGTGCAGGAACTGGACATAAAACTGATGTTCAAACCGGCAGGAGGCACGAGCTATGCCATGAACCTCAACTTCGTCGGCAACGAGTTCGTCGTATTTTTCATCCCGGAGGACCTGTGGGAGAACGGCTCGGACAACAATATCGAAATCAACTGACAAAAGCCCTATGAAACTTAAATATGTATTCTTTATAGTTCACACGCTTTCGGCTATGGCGGCGTCGCTGCTGACGGCGGCATGTGCGGAAGACGATTTTGTCATCGACCGACCTGAAGCAGGCGACGGACCGGTGACACTGTCGTTTGTGTGCAACGACATGCTCCCGCAGTATGTCGACCCCGTTGCTTCACGCTCACGTGCCGCAGACCCAAAGACAGAGGAAGAAAAGGAAATAAAGTCGCTTCACGTCTTCTTTTTTGATGGAACGACGGGCGCTTTCGTAAGGCCGAAGCTCGACGACCAGAAGTTTCTGCCATATCAGTATATTCCTAATCCCACCAATCTAATAACAGTTGGTGAGGAAGTGTTTACGAATATGACAAACGTTACTGTCGTTGCAATTGCGAACATCGATGCCACCGAAGGCAATCATCCGTACTTCAACACCGAATGGTCAACCGACGGCGATATACGTCAGAACACGCGCGAAGCAAGCGGTGAATACTGGAGAATCGAGAAATACGACGACCTGAAGCAGTGGATCTACCACCCCGAACTACGTGCCGACCAGGGTCGTTCGATAACTGAACTACCTTCTGCCGGTATGCCCATGATAGGTGCTGCCGAAAACAGGTCTCTTCTGAAAACGGCGGACAATCCGCGTCTCGAGGTACAGCTCAAGGCACTTATGGCGCGTGTCAACATCTCCGTGAAGCTCACGCCGAATCAGGAAAGCCGCGACGGTGCTCTCCCCTCAATGACTATCACGAGTTTCGGTATCAAGAACATGCCGCAGACTGTGCCTTTCGTCAGGCCCACTGCGGAGCCCGTTGGTTCACCCGCAGACAAACGATACGACCTCACCGGAGGAGGCATGGACACCCTGATTACCTATACTCTCCCCGCCCCCGTCACCATCAACAAAAACAGCGAGCCGGTGACGTTCAGCTACTATACATACGAGAACATCCAGCTGCCCGACTATGAGGCAACCCGACCCGGCGCCAACGGCGCATTCTTCCCGGGATATGGCGG
Organism: Muribaculaceae bacterium; assembly: GCA_017937625.1. GTDB lineage: Bacteria > Bacteroidota > Bacteroidia > Bacteroidales > Muribaculaceae > CAG-873. The sequence goes on from JAGBDG010000208.1 coordinate 3,374, forward strand.
AGGTTCTGTAAGCAGCGACAACATCAACTATCCTGACGGCATCGAAGATAATGAGCGGCAGCGCTGGAAACCGCTTATGGCGCGCGACGAAGCATCTGCGATGGTGCTCAACGCATCCTACGTCACTCACCAGAATCTCCGCTATCAGGCTCGATTCACTGTCTATATGGGAGCGAATCCCGACAATGATTTTAAGGTTGAACGCAACCACGCCTACAACAACAACATCACTATCCGCGGTCTCGACTACGTGCGCAACTCGTCCGACAATGTCTACACTTTCGACGGTCGCGTCAATGTAATTACCGACAACCCAATCTATTTCGCAATCGTCAACGAGCGCAAAATCGACGCACATGCCACCGCATTGCCCATGGACGTCTGGTTTCTGCTCCGTGAAGAAGCCGAAGGAGGAGGAGATGCGGAGCACGACTGGGAGTCTACCGTAACATTGTCTCTTACGGACCCGCAAGGAAATACGCCTGACTGGATCCGTATGGAAAAGGTTCCCCGCGCTGTTATGAAAGCAGGCGGCTGGGAACCGGGAACAGGCGCAAGACCTTATTTTACTGAAAATCTTGTAACAGGGACACTCAAGGATAATAGAACGATTGTCATTGATGGCAATACGGACAAATCGCGCACGCGTGTTTACTTCTATATCGACGAAAATGTGCCGACGAGCAATAATCCGACGGATTACGGCGACCGTTATGCGACTGTCTATATCACATACGAAAATTCGTATGGTGACAGACGTACGCGCACGCTTGAAATAGAACAGCGCGCCCTTGTCCATGTGACGGATACTCATTCATCGTCCGGAGAGGCTATGAACACTTGGATGGAATACTACGAAGAGTATCTTGATCATAACGATCCCCTCGACAGCCACACGATGCCCGGCGAACTTTATGAAGGTCTCCCCTGGGGTGTGGAAGGTACAAACTATGGAAATTGGCACAGAAGCTGGGATCGTTTACCTTGGGACAGAGATTATGATACCATATCGGATGATCTTTATTATTCTTCTGGAGCATTTGATATGACAAAGTACATTATCGAGCGTCAAGGTGCCGATCCATTATCTAATCTAAAGCTGTTTAATGACGAAGCGCCTAAAACGGCATTCCACTACTGTTATGGCAAAAACAAACGTGAGACTGGAGGTAATGTAAGCACAAGCAAGCGTTACGGGTGGTATATGCCCGGTATTCGCGAACTTGAAACTGCCCTGACGCAGTACTACAACACCTTTGATGATTTCAGAGGTAACTTTTACTGGTCCTGTGCGGCGGCCAAGCTCAGAACAAACGATTTATTAGGCTATACTCGCGAAGATTATGACCGCGCACGTGCCACAAAGGTAGCGACTGATGCTAACGGTCAGCCTATTCTTAGCGGAGGCAAGGCTACCTATGCAGAAAGTGGCTCATATAATGATGACCACAACTACAGGGAACCGGTTAACGGCATTGAACAGAACTACGGTCGTGCCCCGCGTTCGAAAACATTCCGTATCCGAGCATTTTATAAAGTAAAGTGATATAATTGAAATGCGAAATCCGCTATTCTGCGTGAGCAGGATAGCGGATGTGTTTTTGTCGGATGTCAGTCGTGGTGGTAGGGCTCGCCGCGGAGGATGGTTCCGGCACGGTATATCTGCTCGACAATGAACAGGCGCACCATTTCGTGCGGGAATGTCATGCGCGACAGCGAGAGCATGCCGTCGGCGCGGTCGTAGACAGCCTTGCTGAAGCCGTACGGACCACCGACAACGAGCACAAGGTTGCGCGGCAGTTCGACAGACTTGCGCGCCAGAAACTCTGAGAATTCGCGCGATGTCAGTTCCTTGCCGCGCTCGTCAAGGAGCATGACAAAATCGGAAGGAGCTGTCTCGTCGAGAATCTTTGCGCCTTCCAGTTCCTTCTGCCGGTTGGCGTCCGCCGTCTTGCCCGTTTTGACGTCCGGCAGATTGACAGCCTCGAATTTCCAGTAGTGCGGTATGCGCGCCGAGTAGCGCTCTATCGCTGCGGAAATCGAGGCGTCGCGTACCGACCCGACGCAGACAAGTTTGATTTTCATTAAATCGAGAGGCGGCGCAGAGTGTTCAGAAGCTCGCGGTTGATGGGCTTGTCGTTCTTGATAGCCTTGGAGAAAGGTACATAGACAATCTCGTCGTTCTTCACGCCAATCATAACGTTGCGCTGGTCTTCCATGAGCGCGTCGATGGCGGCGGCGCCCATGCGCGATGCAAGGATACGGTCGTGTGCTGTCGGCGATCCGCCTCGCTGGAGGTGTCCGAGGATAGACACGCGCACGTCGTAGGACGGATATTCGTTCTTCACGCGCTCGGCGAGACCCATTGCTCCGCCGGTGACGGGGCTTTCGGCAACAAGGACAATCGACGAGTTCTTGCTCTTGCGGAAGCCGTTCTGGATGAGTTCGGCAAGCTGGTCGACCTCGGTCGAAATCTCGGGGATGATGGCAGCCTCGGCACCGGACGCGATAGCGCCGTTGAGGGCGAGGAAGCCTGCGTCACGACCCATTACTTCGATGAAGAACAGACGTTCGTGGCTTGTTGCAGTGTCGCGGATTTTGTCGACGCACTCCATGATGGTGTTGAGCGCCGTGTCGTAGCCGATAGTGGTGTCTGTGCCGTAGAGGTCGTTGTCGATGGTGCCGGGGAGACCGATGATAGGGAAGTTGAACTCGTTGGCGAAGATGCGCGCGCCCGTGAGCGAGCCGTCGCCGCCGATGACGACGAGTGCGTCGATTTCGTGACGGCGCAGCACGTCGAAAGCGAGCTGACGTCCTTCGGGAGTCTGGAATTCCTTGCAGCGCGCGGTCTTGAGGATGGTACCGCCCTGCTGTATGATATTTGATACGTTTTGTGTGCGGAAATCTGCTATCTCATCCGCAATAAGACCACGGTATCCCCTGTAGATACCCTTGACTTTCAGACCGCTGAATATCGCCGAACGAGTCACCGCCCTGATTGCCGCATTCATGCCGGGAGCGTCGCCGCCGGATGTCAGAATGCCTATACACTTGATTTCTGCCATTTGGGTTATTATATAAGTATTCGGGTGCAAAGTTAATGCTTTTAATCGGCAAAACCCTGCCCCGAATACAAAAAATATTTGCTGTTTTTATGGAAATTTATCCTTTACCACATCGGCGTGAAACCGGCGCTCTTTTCGAGATAACCGTTGGCGCAGCCCGTGACGTCACCGTGCTTGCTCATGTCGAGCTTGAGGACTGGCGCGCCTTCTGTGGTAATGAGTCTGCCGAAATCGACATAGAGGAAGCCAGTCGACGTTGCCTGACGGAAATAGTAGCGTCCGCCAGTCGCGTCGCTTATCGAAGTCCACTGGGTGCTCGACACATTCGGTTCCCCTTCAATTTCATAACCGTATGGAACAGACACCGTTCCCATGATGCTTGCCAGTGAACCGAAAGCCTGCGGATACTCGAAATCGGTGGGAACGCTATGGATGAAGAAACTTGCACGGACGTAGCGGTCGGAACTGCGTACTGTTCCCGGCAGCATGTTGACGCCACCGACTTTCTTCCAGTAGTCGTTGATAGCCTCCATCTGCGGATGCGGCGGGTCGTTGGTCATGACCTGCAGGTCGCGTCCTCTGTAGGTGTACATCTTGCCGTCCTGATATTCGATTATGAGCGTCATTCCGGTTACGTCGGTGATAGCCCAGTGGAGAGTCGAGACAGTCCCGCCGTCGAAGGTCTTTCCGAAGATGCCGAAGTCGCTTGTCTTAAGCCATTCGTCTACCTGTTCGACAGTGGCGAAGTTGTCGAGGAAATAGCTCACGAGCATGGCGAGGCTCACTACGGGAGTATTGTCATTGCCGTCGGCTGTCTTGTAGATTGTGCCTTTGCAGAAAAGGCCGTTCATCACGAGTCCCTGGTCGTTCATGCCCTCGGTGACGCCGCCATCGTAGCCCACCGCGAGAATCGAGGCGTATTGTGATTTCCATTTTAGGTCGGGACCCGACGGCATGCTGGTTTTCTCGACTCCGCGGGGATAGACGTAGATGTTTGTTGGTATCGGTGTTTTCCAGTCGAGAGTGCGTCCTACCATTACTATACCTTTGTCGCCGAGATAGACGACTCGCGAGCACGCCTCCGACCTTACGCCCGCCATGAGAAGACATAATGCAGGCAAGAGAATTTTCAAGATTTTCATAATGCTGATATTGAAACGTTTTCTATAGAAACGTTTCTATCGGCACACGTGTTCAGTACTGAAGATAGATAAAGGGCACAAGCTCGCTCTGGCGTGTCTGTACGACCACAAAGAGGACCGCTGCAAGCATAAGAGCCTGCCAAACGACCGACATGCCTACGTACGTGTTCAGAGTACCCGTAGTCCATGCTTTCGGCAGCATGTGGGCGATGTACCCGGCGAGAGCGAGAACCACTATCATCATGTATGCGCTCAGGAACTGTGGTGCGATCTCGAGGTGGAAATTGGTGAAGATCTGCGTCAGGATGTCTTTCGCCGTCGTCAGGTCAGGCGCACGGAAAAGCGTGAATCCGAACACGACGAGCATGAATGTTACGGCAATGTTGACTGCCTTGATTTCCGGTCGTTCTCTCCATGACTGAGGCACGGGCGAGAAGATGCGGAGCAGCTTGTGCAGTATCAGAAGGATGCCATGATATGCGCCCCACAACAGGTACATCCACGAGGCTCCGTGCCAAAGACCGCCGATCACCATTGTCGCGAACAGATTGAACCTCGAGCGTGTCTTGCAGCAGCGGTTGCCTCCAAGGGGTATGTAGACATAGTCGCGCAGCCATGTCGACAGCGATATGTGCCATCGGCGCCAGAATTCCGTGGGGCTCTGCGATTTGAATGGAGCGGCGAAATTGTCCTTGAATCTGTAGCCGAGCAACAGCGCGATGCCCGTCGCCATGTCGGAGTAGCCCGAGAAATCGCAGTAGAGCTGGATTGTGAAGCCTATGCATCCGAGCAGATTTTCGAAACCGGAGTAAAGCAGCGGGTTGTCGAAGATACGGTCTACGAAATTGCCGCTCAGATAGTCGGCGATGACTACTTTCTTTATCAATCCGGTCATGATGAGGAACATGCCTTCCGACATCATGCGGGGAGTGGCTGCGCTGCTGTCCCTCACCTGCGGCAGCATGTCCTTTGCCCTCACTACGGGTCCGGCAAGCAGCGGCGGGAAAAATGTCAGGAAAAAGGCGTAGTCGAGAAAGCTCGTCGATGGCTCGAGATCACGCCGGTATATGTCGACGATATAGCTTATCGAGCGAAAAGTGAAGAACGATATGCCTGCGGGAAGAAGTACTTCCACCGGGTCGAAATGGCGGCTGAAAATGCTCGCGATTGCGTCAGACAGCAGGTTGAAATACTTGAAATACACAAGCATCCCTACGTTTGTCAGCACGTTGGCAAGAACTATCGCTTTTCTTTTAACTACATTGTCCGTTTTTCCGAGGAGGCGTCCGAGGAGATAATCGCTGCAGCATACGCCGCAGAGGATAAGGACGCACCACGAGCTCGACTTATAGTAGAAGTACAGCGAGAATGCTATCACAAGCAGCATCTTGAGCTTCCTGTGGTTTCTCACGCACTGATAGACGGCGAGGAACAGAGAAAAAAGTATGAGGAACAGCCCCGAGTTGAATAGCATCGGGTATGCCGGATCGTAAGCGAGGAGATTGAGAAGACGTTCTGTCATGATTTCATAAATAGGCGAGGCAATCTGAAAGTTGCCGTACAACGG
>JAGBDG010000209.1 GCA_017937625.1 Muribaculaceae bacterium
CTGTCAGAGCTGCCGCGGGGATGATAGCCGCAGCTGCAAGAAGGGATTTATATATCTTTTTCATTGTTGTATATGCTGATTGTTAGAATGTTAAAGAAAGACCTCCTGAAAGAGTGCGGATAGGCGAATAATAGGAGTTCGAGTTATCGCCGGCAATCGACTGGCGCGGGTCGAGACCCTGACGCTTGCTCCAGAGCCATACATTATCGGCGTTGAAGTAGACGCGGCAGTTCTTGAGATAGAGCTTGTGGCACCAGTTGTCGGGGAGGTTGAAACCGAAGACGATGTTCGACAGGCTCAGATAGGACGAGTCGGTAAGGAAGCGGTCAGACATACCAGAAGCGTAAATGTCGCCGTACTGGAAGCGCGGGATGTTGGTGTTGGGGTTCTCCGGAGTCCAGGAGTTGAGGATGTCGGCATGGTAGTTGACGCCACGGTTCTGTGTGTCGGGCGAACCCATCAGACCTGCGTAGCCGCTGTCGTATGTCTTGCCTCCGATAGCGTAGTCGAAGCTTACGGAGAGGTCGAACCACTTGTAGCGGAGGGATGTGCCGAAACCGCCGTAGATGCTCGGAAGAGCGGAACCGCAGAGGTACTGGGTCGCAGTCGAATATGTCTTGGTTGTCTCGGTAGCATAGTCGTAGAGAATCTCGCCCTTTTCGTTGCGGATTACATTGCCGGCATCGTCGCGGCGTGCCGTGGGCTTCTCGTAGTACCACAAGGACTGACCGTCCTTGGGATCTACGCCGGCGTACTTGGGCATGTAGAATGTGAATGCCGACTGTCCTTCGGTGTAGAAGTAGCTGCTGCTCGAATAGCCGCGCTCGCCGGTAGGAATCTGGGTAATCTTGCGCTCCTCGGGGAGGTAAGTAATCTTGTTCTTGTACCAGGTGAAGTTGGCGTTGATGTCCCACGAGAAGTCACGGTTCTTGAAGACGGTTCCGTGGAGGTCGATTTCGATACCCTTGTTCTCCATGTCGCCGATGTTGGCGTAGTAGCCGCTCCAGCCCATCGACGGCGGGAGGGGGAAGTAGAAGAGCATGTCGGAAGTCTTGCGGACGAAGCCTTCGATGCTACCGCTGAGACGGTTGTCGAGGACACCGAACTCGAAGCCTGCGTTGAAGTTGGCGTTGGTTTCCCAGGTGATGTTCTCGTTGCCCATCATGTCAGGTACGAGCGAGGGAACACCGTCGGCGTTGCCGATTCCGTACGTGTTGACATAGAGGAAGTCATCGATGTTGTCGTTACCCTGCGAGCCGTAGGACACCTTGAGTTTGAGAAGGTTGAGCCACGTCGCTGTAGATTCCATGAAGGATTCCTCGCTGATGAGCCATGCAGCGGAAGCCGACCAGAAGTTACCCCAGCGGTGATTGGGATGGAAACGGCTCGACGCGTCGCGGCGGTAGGATACGTTGGCGAAATAGCGGTCGGCATAGTCGTAGAGGACGCGGAAAATCCAACCTTCGTTATTGTACTTTTCGTATCCGGACGCGGCGCCAACTTCGTTGATATATCCGCCGAGCTCGCTTGCGCCCGGAAGGAAGAGTGTGTTCTTGACGCCTTGTAGACTATTCCTTGTCCTCTTGTAGTATTCATGAGCCGCAAGGGCCGAGACGCTGTGCTCGCCGTAGTCATGACTCCAGTTAAGCATCTGCTGGAGAGTATAGGAGACGTTACGTCTGCCAACCTTGGAGAGCGAGCCACCGCTCTGAGCGGATTGTCCGTAATATGGGTTGCTATACGATGTGCCGGTATTGGTGAAGACCTCGACAACGTTGTTCGATGTGAAGGTGAAGTTGTATGGCAGCTTGATGTCGATGCTTGCGTCACCCGAGAAGAAGTCGCCTTCGGTCTTCGCCCAGTCAAGCTCGCCGAGAGCGATGGCGTTGGAGTTCGCGAAGACGGGGCGGCTGAGACCTGCGTTGAGACCTGCGCCGAAGTCGTACATCGTGATGTCCTTGTCATCCTTCATGATGTTGCCCTTGCCGTCACGGATGTAGAGAGGATAGATAGGAGCTATGCCTACGACAGCTGCAAAGGGGTTGGCGGTACTTGCCGATGATCCTTCCGCGCCACCGTACGAGTCAATTTTATAGTGGCTGTATTTTGCGCCTGCGCCGATCTTGAGCCAGGACTTAGCCTGTGTGGAGGCGCGGAGAGTGGCATTGATGCGCTGGAAGCCGGACTGGGGTGTGATACCTTCATTGTCAAGGTAGCCGAGCGAGAAGTAGAACTGGTTATCGTCGGTACCCTTGGACACTGACATGTTGTACTCCTGGCGGAGGCTGTTGTGGTAAGCGGCGTCAATCCACTTGTCAGGCTGAAGCCAGTACTGGGCGCCGTTGTATGTCACCATGCGTCCGAGAGTGGCGTTCGGGTTGAGCTTGCCGTTGAGACCTATAAGAGTCTGTCCGTTGGGCACGGTGTAAACATTGTATCCGAGACCGTACTCGCCATTGAACATATTGTTGTTAGCCCATGCGCTGGAAGTGTCGTGGTTCATGCCGGAAGCGGCGGCGTAGTTGTAGAGGCTCTTGTAATAGGTCTCGTAGTACATCGCGGGATCCTTGATGTAGTCGTAGTCCTTCTGTGCGCGGGAGTTCGAGCCGAGCTTGACGTCGACCGACACTGTAGCCTCGCCTGCCTTGGCGCGCTTGGAGGTGATGAGGATGACACCATTGGCGCCGCGGGCACCGTAGAGGGCTGCCGAAGCGGCGTCCTTGAGGACGGTCATCGATTCGATATCATTTGTATTGAGTGTCTGCATGGCACCGGAGTAAGGAGTGCCGTCGAGGATGATGAGCGGCGACGTACCAGCGTTGAGCGATGTGATGCCTCGGATGCTGATGCTGGGGTCGTCGGCACCGGGAGCACCCGACGAGTTTGCCATCTGCACGCCGGCAACCTTACCCTTGATAGCGTTCAGAGGGTTGGACACCTGCGAGTTCTCGATTTCTGCCGAAGAGACGACAGCAGCCGAACCGGTGAAGGCGGCGCGTGTCGACTTACCGTAGGCGACGGTGATGACCTCGTTGAGAAGATTCGATTCGGTGTGCAGGCGGATGGTCATCATGCCGTCGGCAATCTTCACGTCCTGTGTCTTGTAGCCCACATAGGAAACCTTAAGGTGTGTGGTCGACACCGGAACTTTAAGGGAAAAGTGGCCGTCGACGTCAGTTGCCACGCCGAAGCCCGTTCCTGCCGATACGGACACGCCGATGAGCGGCTCGTCGTTTTCGGCATCCACGACAGTGCCCTGGACCGTACGCGTCTGAGCCGACGCACACAGGCTCAATGTAACAACTGTCAGAAGTAATAGAAACAGCTTTTTCATACTTAGAAAAAATTAGACATAAAATAATATCGATTTACCGTTTTTAATATTTTCCGACGGCTACGGACGGACATAGCGAACCGTCCTCGCCGAATATAGAGTGTGCAAAGTTACTATAAAAAATTTAAAATAGCGCCATTTGGAAAGAAAAAACTTGATTTTGTTCGAAAAGTGCGACAAAAAGCGATTTTTTGAAGCGATTTTCGTTTCAGTCTGCTATGGCGCCGGCTACTGCCTCTAATCAAGCATAAGAGCCATATACGGGCGTCTTGCAGGCAGTTCGAGCACTCGCCCGACAGCCTCGCTGCTGAAAAGAGCCGAGGCGAGGATGTCGATTGTGACGTCGAGGTCGATGTGCCCTCCGAAGGCGTCGGGGCGCCGGCACTCGCCGTCGCGGAGGGTGTAGACGCCGTTGTTCTCCGGCAGAATGGGGTCGGTGACACGTATGGCATAACGTAATTCGGGATGTGATGAAGCAACAGGTGAAAGGATTGCGAGCGGATTGACTACGCGCCCCATGCCGTAGGGTCGCAGAAAGCGTTTTTCGCCGGACAGTGGCGGAAGGCTTACTGTGACAGCCTTGCCTTCGGCGGCGGCGCGCAGCTCGGCGAGGACTCCCTCTGCCGTGGCGGCATTGTCGGCGAGAAGACACTTCACTCTGACTATATTATCGTCCTCGACGGCAAAAACAATCGCTCCGGCGCCGTCGGCGTCGCGTACGGCGATGACGCTGCCGCCGTCGATGCTGTTGTCGGCGACGATATGGTCGAACTGCTCGCGGCTATGGAGCACGCCGCAGCCGAAATCGCGCTCGAGGCGGCTGAAAAGGTCATAATCGGGCATCACGGCGCTGCAGCCGCAGGGGTCGAAGCGGTGGAGAGCCGTGTACCGCTCGCGGTTGACATAGAAGACGGCGGAGAAGCCGAAACGGGCATAGAAATAGAAAAGATGGGGAGCCGCGGGCACGAGGGTACACAGCGCCTGCCCGTCGCGACGCGCGTCGGAGAGCGCCTGACGGATGAGTCCGGCGGCTATGCCGCGCCCGCGCGCCTCGGGAGCTGTGGCGACGCAGCTCATGTAGCCCGCGGGTATCTCCGCGCCATGGAAAAGAAAGGTGTATGGCTGCATCAGCAGGCTGCCGTTCGCGTTGCCGGAAGCCTCGCGGGCGAGGTAGATGCCGCTCTCGTCGACAACCTCGCTGAAGAACCACCGGCGCCAGCGCTCGCTGTCGCCGAACACGCGCCTGTATATATCGTGAAATTCCTTGATTTTCATTCGTCCCAGTAGTTTCTAAGAGGATAGCGGTCGGGGCGAAAGAAAAGCCTCAGACTGCCGGAGAATGTGAAGTAGTTCCATACCCAGTTGATGAACACCACCGTGCGGTTGCGCACGCCCAGAAGCGACATCAGATGGACGAAAAGCCACGCGAACCATGCGAGGCGTCCTCTGAGATGCACGCGCCCCATGTCGACGACGGCACGGTTGCGTCCTATGGTCGCCATTGTGCCCTTGTCGCGGTAGACGAAAGGACGTTGCCTGCCGCTGAGCGTCTGCGCGAGCGCCTCGCCCTGCTGGATCGCCACCTGGGCAAGCTGCGGATGTCCCTCGGGATACTTCGCGGTGCGCATGAGCGCTATGTCGCCTATGGCATAGACGTCGTCGAGTCCCTCGACGCGGCATAGCTCGTCGACGACGAAGCGCGCGCCCCGTGCCGCGCGGACATCGGAGCCTGTGATTTCGAATGGGACGCCGGTGATGCCCGCCGTCCACACGACGAGAGTCGTGCCTATGGACGTTCCGTCGGCGAAGGTGATATTCCTGCCGTCGTAGCCTTTCATGGTCACTCCGAGGCGCACCTCCACCATGAGCTGACGCAGTCCTTCGAGAGCGTCTGCCGACGAGCGCGGTCCCATGGCGCGCAGGAGAGCGTCGTTGCCCTCGACGAGTATCACCCGCATCTCCTCGGGGCGTATGAGCGGATACTCGCGCCTGATGACGAAGCGCTTGAGCTCGCCGAGCGCGCCCGCTATCTCGACGCCCGCGGGTCCTCCGCCGACGACGACAAATGTGAGCAGCCGGCGCCGCTCTTCCTCGTCGCGGCACAGCGAGGCGCGCTCGAGGCGGTCGAGCACCTCGTTGCGGGTACGTATCGCCTCGGTGGTGCTCTTTATGGTGTTGACATATTTATATAGGTCGTGGATGCCGAAATAGTTGTTGGTAGTGCCGGCGGCAATGACGAGCGCGTCGTAGCGCAGGGTCTCGTAGCGTGTACGGACGGTCTTGCGTTCCGTGTCGATGCTGCTGACTGTGCCCAGATGGTAGCGGCAGCCGCGGTAGCACTTTCGGCGGAGCTCACGCCGCAGAGGGAAAGATATACTCGCCGGCTCCAGACCCGACGACGCCACCTGATAGAAGAGCGGCGGAAAACTGTGATAGTTGTTGCGGTCGACAACAACTACGTCCCACAGCCGCTTGTCTACTTTCCGGGCAAGATTGAGACCGCCGAAGCCGCCTCCTATTATAACAAGTGTCTTTTTTGGTGTCATCGCAGTAAGGTTCAGCAATTGACTAACGCGCCCGCGCCCGTAATAGTTCAACAAAAAAGCGGCTTGCGCCGCTTTTTTGACATATAGGTTAATAAAGATGTCACTTGTAGTCGTAATCTACCTTGGGCGTCACGCTGCGGTACTGAGGCATCACCATACCCGACTTAGCTCCCACGTAGGTGGGGTCGGAGATGAAGAATGTCTCGCCGTCGGTGTTGTACGAGGTGCCGCTGACGGGAGTGTCGAGCTTGACGGTCGCCGCCTCATGTCCGGGGAATGCCACGAGCTGAGTCTCCTTGCCCAGGGCGTTCTTGACGAAGTAGGTGTAGAATATCGCGCGGTCCTCGCAGTCGTTCTTGGGGTAGAACAGGGTCTCCTCCACGAAGTAGGGCTTCTCGAAACCGTGGAAATTCTGGTCGGTGGAGTACTCGAAAGCATGCTGCATGAACGACAGGAATGCCTCCACTCCGCTCTCCCCTTCCTTGTCGGCAAGCTGTGTGCGTATCTGGTCGGCGATACGGTTGCGGAGCTCGGGCTGGATCACCGAGCGGGCGTAGTCTGCCATAGGCATCTGCGGATAGCGGTAGAGGATGGGCATCAGGTTGGCGTTGACCTCTCCCTCGAGGTGGAGGTCGCCGTACTGGATGTCGAAAGCGTGGGGCTTGTAGGGTATGCGGAGCTCGCCGAGAACGAGGTCGAACTTGCTGCCTTTGCTTGCCTCGGAGGGAAGTGTACAGGTGCGTATCATGGCGCCGTTGATAGCGGAGTCAGGCACACCGTCGGGCAGGAAGATATAGTACTTGTTGCCGTCGAACGTCATGCCCATGCGTGCGTAGACCATCTGCTCGGTAGGAAGCAGGAGAATTGGTATGCCGTTTGATGTCAGAGCTATACGGGCGTCATAGCCGAGGTTGGCAAGGAGATAGTGGACGACGGACACCTTGGAAGTGTTGTCGGCCTGCGGGAACTTGGCGTTGACGTAGTCGTTGACAAGGCGGTAGGTGAGATAGTCGTTGAGCCCTGCGGCGCTGGAGATGCGCTTGAACGAGGGCGTCAGGCTTTCCGCCACCTTGTGCGCCGCGAGATCCGCCCACTGCGTACCGTACTCGGTGGTGCTGAGAAGGCGTTCCTTGATGTTGAAGTCAATCTTCGGCACCTGAAGATCCATTCCGTAGAACTGGAAAAGGTCGGCGTTGACGTCTTTCTTGGGCTGCTGCTTGTGCTCGGGACGCGCGGCAACGGCGGGTGCCTGACCTGCGGAGGGTCGGGCGTCGGGCTTTGCCGCAAGCTCGGGCTTGGGCTGCGGAGCCGGAGCGGGAGCCGGTTCGGGCGCGGGCTTAGGCGCCGGAGCGGGAGCCGGTTCCGGAGCGGGTGCAGGCTTTGGTTCGGGTGCAGGAGCCGGGGTCGGAGCGGGAGCAGGCTTCGCCTCTGCCGTGGGTTTCGGCTTGGGCTTGGGCTTGCGCGGTGTTTCTTTCACCGGCTCGACGCTCGGCGCCACATCGGGTTTGGGCTCGGAATAGCGCTTCTCGGGCATCAGCGGCTCATATTCATGCCATTCTCCGTTGAGAAAATCGGAGTAATGCTCCAGAATCCTCGAACGGAAACTCTGAAAGTCGTCGAGCAGTCCCTTGCGGAACTCCTCGAAAGACTTGTTGTTGCTCTGGGCTTGAATCTGCACCGCCGGAGTCGCCAGCGCAAGCACTAAAGCCAATGAAAGTATTTTCTTCATTGTTAAGATTTTATATTTTTATTCGAAACCTTCCTGAACGAAGCCGGAGATCTTCTCGCCGTACTTCTGTGCGGCGGCGCTGTTCTCAAGAGCCTCGCTGAGGGCACGCTGGCGAGCCTTTGCGGCAGCGCTCTCGCATACGATGAAGTATGTGCGCACCTCGAAGTTGCCGCTTGCGTCTTTGCGTACGATAGAATAGGAAGGAGTCATCTCGTTGCGGATTTCTTTCTCCACGAGGCGCTCGTAAGCTGCGTAGAAATTGTCGAACTCGCCGTCGGTGTTCACTCCGTTGGC
>JAGBDG010000210.1 GCA_017937625.1 Muribaculaceae bacterium
CATGGTCTCGTATGCTGCATGCACGGCGGCATTGTCGTTGTTGAGGTAAGCCTCGTAGGTCTGCTCGTAGAGCGCCTGCTGGTAGCCGTCCATTCCGCGCAGTTTCTCGAGGTACTTGGGGTCGCGCATAGCCACGCCGTATTTCGAGTCGGCGAAGTCGCTGAGAATGAGCTGTCGGTAGCGCTCAGCCTCGGCTGTCTTTCCCTGCCGCATGAACATGAGGTAGAGATTGTAATATGTGTCGAGGCGGTAGATGTTGTCGGGGTATGAGGTAAGGAGCTCGTTGAACTCGCTGAAGGCTGCGGGGAAGTCCTCGAGCTTGTCCTTGAGGATGATGCCCATGTTGTAGCGTCCTTCCTGGATTACGTCGTGGGCGTTCTGCTTCTCCTCGTCGGTCTTGGGAATCTGAGCGAGGTAATACTCGGGGTAATGCGGGTCGTTGCTGCGCTCCTCGGCTTTCTGTTCCTCGGGGCTCTTTTCTTCGGCGGTCTCGGAGCCGTTCTCTGCATTTTCCTGGTTACCGGCGTCTTCGGGAGTCGCGTCGAAATCGCCGGTATTGAACGACGACTTGTTGCGGCGGCGCCAGTCGTCCTCGAGCTTTCTGGAGCCCCAGCGCTTGACGAACTCAGCCTTTCCGGCGTTCTTGGTGGCGGTATTGTAGAAGTACCACGAGTTGTCGGTGTTGATGTTGAACGACTGCGTGTTGTCCTGTAGCTTGTTGCTGTTAGCCGCCTTGTTCGCCTCGTACTCCTCGCGGCGCGCCTGCTCTGCTTCTTCTTTCTCCTTTTTCTCGTATTCCTTGATAAGGCGGTCGATGACTTTGTTCAACTCATCCTCGGGCATGGCTGAAAGCCGCAGCAGCGAGTCCTGAAGATTTACGTTCTGCGAGTAGACTGCAAGTTCGTCGAGCACGTCGGAGCGGCGGCGCAGGTTCTCGTAGTCGGGGAATGTCTTGGGCAGCAGCGGCACAGCCTCCGAATAGTTGGGCTGCGCCTTCTCGTAGTTGCCCCGGTCGAAGTACAGCCCTCCGAGCTTCAGCTGATTCATAGCCTTGTCGATGCCGTTGCGGGTCGATTTCTCGTTGGCGGTCTCGTAGTTCGCTATGGCGTTCAGCGTGTCGCCGCGCGAGAGGTACAGGTTGCCAATGGCATAGTATATCTGGTCGAGGTATTCCTTGTTGCGGTCGTAGCGCGTCATGCGTCGCAGCGCCTTGACCTCCGGCTCGATGTCTGCGCCTCCGAACACCTCGCTCTGCTTGATGCGGGCGTTGAATTTGGTGCGGTAAGTCGCGGAGTTCGCCGAGCCGGCGGCTGAGAAGGCTTTGTAAGCCTCGGTATTTTTGCCCAGACGCTGGTAGACCTGACCGAGGAGGAAGTTGAGGCGCGTTTTCTGCGCTCCTTTCGCGCCCTTCACAGCCTCGACGAGGAAAGGAACGGCGTCGGCGTAGTTGTCGGCGTGGATGTAGAAATCGGCGTAGGCGAAGTTGTAGAGTCTGCGCAGGCGGTTGCTGGTGAGCTCGTCCTGCTTTATGCGCGCCAGAATCATCTCACCCTCGAACTGCCACCCCATGGCAATATAGCTCAGCGCCTGCATGAGCTTTGCCTCGGTGACGGTGGCGGGAAGCCAGTAGAAGTGCTTGCTCGTGTAGAAGAATGTGGATGCGGCGCCGAGAAAGTCGCCGTTGTAGAACTGTCCTCGTCCCATCATCATCCATGCGTTGTGGAGGAAGGGGTTGTACTCCTCGCGCTTCATCCATTCCTTGTATTTCGGGTCGCGCGCCTTGCCCGGTTTTTTCTTCGGCTTTTTCTTGATGGAGCGGATCTGTATCGCCTTCTGCGCCTTCTCTATCGAGCGGTTGAAGTCGCCGGCGGGTTGCGGCACGCTTTCCTTGCCCTTTGCCTCTATGGGGTGCATGAACACGAGGCGCGAGTAATCGTCCTCATAGTTCTTTTCCATTTCATCGAGGGTCTCCTTGTAGTGCTTGTCGCCGTTGTAGTAGACGTTGTAGCGCGTGATGAACTCCTGGTACCTGCGTGTGGCGGCATTGTTCTTGTTAGGAGAACAGGCAGCGAGCAGTCCCGTGAGCGCCACGAGGACGCACAGGACAAGGACAAGCGATATGTGGCGGGTACGGCGCATTACAACAGAACTAACGTCTTTGCGCCGTGCTTATTGTGCCGGAGTCTCCGGTGCGGGGGCAGCCGGTGCCTTGGGGTAGGCGATGCGCGAGTGGTAGATGGTCATGAGGCGCTTGATGAAAGCATCCTTGATTTTCGCTACGTCGCGGAACTCGAGGGTCGACTCATTGTGGAGTCCTTCGGCAATCTGCCCGTCGATAATCTTATTGACGAGGTCGGCGATGTCCTGGCGCGTATGGTCCTTGAGGGAGCGGCTTGCGGCTTCCACGCAGTCCGCCATCATGAGCAACGACGTCTCGCGGGTCTGCGGATTGGGACCGGGATAGGTGAAGAGGGTCTTGTCTATTTCCTCGCCCTCGTGCTTCTTGCAGTAGTTGATGTAGAAGTACTTTGCCATGCCGGCGCCATGGTGCTCGCTTATGAAGTTGCGTATGACCTTGGGCAAGCCGTAGCGCTCGGCAAGTTGCAGACCGTCGGTGACATGGTTGATGACAATGGCGGCACTGCGCTCGGGCGGCAGTGCGTCGTGCGGATTGACGCCGTGCTGGTTCTCAGTGAAGAAGGCGGGATTGGCGAGCTTGCCGATATCGTGGTACAGTGCTCCGGCACGAACGAGCTGGACATTGGCGTCGACGCGAGCGGCAGCATCGCTGGCGAGGTTGCTGACGGCAATGGCATGCTGGAAGGTCCCCGGACATTCGTTGCTTAGTCGCATCAGTAGCGGATTGTTGATGTCGGCAAGCTCGACGAGGGTGACGATCGACATGAATCCGAAGACGCGCTCGATTACCGACATGAGCACGTAGGCAAGGCAGGTGAGGACGCCGTTGACGGCGAGGAACGCAGTCATGCGCCATGTGAAGCCTTCGAACGAACCGTTCATGAGCAGCTCGAGAGCGACGTAGGCGAAGATGTAGCTGAGCACTATGATTATGCTGGCGCGCAGGAGCTGCGAGCGGCGGCTGAGCTCACGAAGGCTGAAGACGGCGGCGCACGCGGCGCAGAACTGGAGGAAGATGAACTCCAGGGCGAAAGGCGTCACTCCGGCGCACGCGAGGGTGAGGACGGAAGTAACGAACATTGCCGTCCGTCCGTCGAAGAAGACGAGCACAAGGATAGTGACAATTATCAGTGGCGCTATGTAGATGCCCTGCGCCACGAAATAGTTGAGTCCGACGGCGACAAGGAAGAACAGCGCCACGAGGCTGTACATGAAGGTGACGGCACGGATGTTGCCGTAGACTTCCGGAGCGTAGAAATAAAAATAGAGCAGCATCGCCGCCATGAGCAGCGCGACGTAGGCGAACTGACCGATGCCCATAAGGAGATTGCTCTTGTGCTCGCCGGTGTGGAGCTGGGTGAGCATGTGCTCGTAGGTGCGCAGGTTGGTGTAGTCCTGCGATGTTATTATGGCTCCCTTGTCGATGATTGCCTGTCCCTGAAGGATGATGCCACGGTCGGCGGTGAGGGTCAGGTAGTCGTACTCGTAGTGCCGGCGGCTTTCCTCTTCGTTGCGGACGTAGTTGGGCTGCAGGATGCTGTGGAGGTTGGCTCGGACGAAGTACTGGTGAAGCGCCGTGTCGGTGATAGCCGTGTCGAGGTAGAGGTATACGTCGCGCGGCGACGAGAATCCTGTTGCCGGCATCTCGCTGAGGGTGTTTTTCTGCAGCAACCTGATCTTGCGCAGCTCTCCCGAGGCGATTTCTTCCTTGGTGCTCATGTCGACCACGCCCGAGGCATAGATCTTGCGGAGCTCGGCGCCGAGACGCTGCTTGAGGTTGCGGTCGGTGTCGGGCAGGCGGCTGATGACGGTGTCGATGACGAGCTGGCTCAGCTCGAAGATGGGCACGAAGCGTGCGTCGAGAGTGTCGCGCGCGGCAATCAGCGTAGCCGAATCGGGGTGGATGGGTATGTCGAACGGAGCGATGAGCTTGGCGTAGTTCCACGGACGTCCTTCCTGATACGTGTAGCGGTTAGCCTCCGGATGAGGGTAGAAGTAGACAATCACCATAGTGGCGGCGAGTGCCAGAAGTATTTTTTTGAAGAGGTTCTGCTTGGTCATGTCTGTGAGCGTGCGTTAATGAATCCTTGCGGCGGAGGTGACCCCCGATATAGCCTTTGTGCGCCGGCATAGGTCGGCGACGACATCGGCGTTTGTCACTCTTACCCACAGGTCGGCGACGAACACCTCGCCTTTCGCCTCTATGTCGAGCTTGCGCATGTCGATGCCCATGTGTGTGGATATGAGTTGTGTTATTTCCTGAAGTATGCCGCGGCGGTCGATGCCCTCGATGTGTATCTGCGCCGGGAAGCGTTCGTCGCTGCTCCCTTCCCATTCGGTGGCGACGATGCGCGAGCCGTATGTCGCTTTCAGAAGCTGAGCCGAGGGGCAGTCGAGGGAATGGATTTCCACGATGCCGTCGTCGCTGACGAATCCCATGACATCGTCGCCGGGAATCGGAGCGCAGCATCCGGCGAGTCGGTAGTTCGGACCGTCGGGAGTGTTGCGGAGGCAGTAAATGTTCTTGGTGTTGACAGGCTCGGGCTTGTCGTCCTTGCGGCTGTCGTCATCTTTTTTGGAAGAAGAACCTACGAATGGAACAATCTTGCCTATCGACTTTATCTTTGATAGCAATCCATTGCTGTCGTTGTCGGACGCCTTGCGCAGCGGCTTGAGAAGATAGTCGCCCAGGACGAGCTCTTCGGCGCCGAGCTGGTAGCAGAGGTCGTCGCGGTTGGTGACGTGCAGCATGCCCTGGAGCTTGGTGATGACGAGGTTCGTGTCGGGAATTTTGTTGTCGCGGAGCCACGACGAGAGAATCTCCGAGCCTTTGGCAATCATGGGCTGACGGAGCGCCCGGAGACCCTTGCGAAGACGAGTGCGCGCCTTTGCCGTCACCATCGAGCCTGCCCATTCGGGCTGCGCTACCTGTGTCTTGGACGTCAGCACCTCCACCTGGTCGCCGCTTTTCAGCTCGGTCTGCAGCGGCACAAGCTTGTGGTTGACCTTGCCGGCTATGCAGTGCATGCCTATCTCGGAGTGTAGCCCGAAAGCGAAATCGAGGATTGTGGCGCCCGCGGGTAGCGTGACGAGCTCACCTTTGGGCGTGAATACCACGATTTCCGATGCGAAGAGGTTGAGCTTCAGTGTGCTGAGGAAGTCGATGGCGCTCGGCTCGGGATTGTCGAGGATATCCTTGATGGTCTTGAGCCATGCGTCGAGCTCGCTTTCCTCGTCGGAGTCGCCGATCTTGTATTTCCAGTGCGCGGCGAATCCTTTCTCGGCAATCTCATCCATGCGCCGCGAGCGTATCTGGACTTCGATCCAGTTGCCGTCGGGACCCATCACGGTAAGATGCAGCGCCTGATAGCCGTTTGCCTTTGGTGTGACAATCCAGTCGCGTGTGCGCGAGGGATGGAGCTGATAGAGGTCGGTGATGGCTGAGTATATCGTCCAACAGATGCCTTTTTCTTTGTTCTGGTCGTCGCAATCGAAGACTATGCGCATGGCATAGAGGTCATAGACCTCCTCGAACGGCAGATGCTTGGTCTCCATCTTGCGGTGGATGGAGTAGACCGACTTGAGGCGTGCCTTTGCCTCGTATTTTATGCCGAGGCTGTCGAGCTTTTCCTTGATGGGCGCCGCGAAATCGGTGTAGACTTCGGTGCGCTTGTTCTGTGTAGCCTTGATTTTCTCGCTTATCTCCTTATATATATCGGGATGTTCGTGCTTGAAACTGAGGTCCTCGAGCTCGGTCTTGATGGCGAAGAGTCCGAGGCGGTGGGCGAGGGGAGCGTAGATGTAGAGCGTCTCGCCGGCAATCTTGTAGCGCTTGTTGGGCGCCATGGAGCCGAGGGTGCGCATGTTATGGAGGCGGTCCGCCATCTTTATGAGGATGACGCGTATGTCCTCGCTCATGGTCAGCAGGAGTTTGCGGAAGTTTTCCGCCTGCATCGACGCCTTGTCGCCGAATATGCCGCCGGAAATCTTGGTGAGTCCCTCGACGAGCTGCGCTATCTTGTCGCCGAAGTGCTGGCGTATGTCGTCGACGGTGTATTCGGTGTCTTCCACGACATCGTGGAGCAGGGCGGCGCATATCGATGTGGAGCCGAGCCCTATCTCCTGCGAAACGATGCGAGCCACGGCAATGGGGTGCATGATGTATGGCTCGCCGGAGCGACGGCGCACGCCTTTGTGCGCTTCGCGGGCGAACCGGAAGGCTTGTACTATTATTTCAGCCTTCTTCCTGTGGTTGCTGGCGAGGTATCCGTTGAGAAGCTCGTTGAAAGCGTCTTCTATCATCTTGTCCTCGGCTATCGCTGTCGGGCTCTTTTCCATAAAAAGAACATGTTCTATACCTACAAACCACAAAAATAGCAAAAATAGCTGAATCGTCAAACGCGAATTTCGTTTTCCGCGAAATTTTTGCGATATAGAGGATTACTTTACGTTGTAGTTGAGCTTTTTGCTGGTGTTTTTGCGGCGGGCGCCCTTGCCGGTGAAGACGGCGGCAAGGAGCCTGCGGGTGGTGTGATGGCGGCGGTGATAAGCGGCGTACGTGTCTGTGGCGGGGTTGAAATCGGGCTTGTAGCAGGCGTCGGGGGAAACGTAGCAGTAGGCGATGTCCTCGAGGATGGACGTGGCGGCGTCCTGGCTGTCGTCGACGGTATCGAGCTGCGCGCGGTCGGGCGCGATGCACACTATGCCGCGTCGACGGCACTCGGCAGCGACTGCGCCTATCGTGCTGTCGAATTTCTCTTTGAGCGGCGTGAGGTCGAAGTCTGTCCAGTCGGAATTGCCGATTTTCTGTACCGGGCGCAGCTGCACCGCGTCAGGTGTCGCGCCGTCTTTCCATAAATCCCAGAAGTTGTTGCCGGCGAGGTCGTCGACATTGAGACTGTTGACAGTGAAATTGACCCTGAGTCTGAAATCGGGATGACTGCGGCGCACTTCGGCTATCTTCGCGACCGTTGCCGTGAAAAGATCCCAGCGGGCACCCTGCATAAGGTGCTCGTAAGTCTCGCGACGTGTGCCGTGGAGCGACAGGATTAGCTCGCCGAGTCCTGCGTCGGCAAGCTCCATGAGGTCTGTGTGGCCGCTGCCGATGAGCTGACCGTTGGTGACAAGCGATATCTCCGGTACGCCGTGGCGGCGGGCGCCTTCGACGATGTCGCGTAGTCCCTTGTAGAGCGTAGGTTCGGCGCCGCAGCCTATCTGCACCTTGAGGGCGCGGCTGTAGAGCGCGTCCTCAACCTGGCGGAGGCGGTCGGGCGAGATGATACCGTGCATTTCCTTGCGCTTGTCGGGGTCGCTGAAGTAGCACATGCGGCACCTGAGGTTGCAGCCGAGCACGGGGTCGAGGAAGACGCCGATGACCCTTCTGCCGCCGGCGTGCATGGCGGCGAGGGCGGCAATCTTCAGCGGTCCGGGCAGACGTCTGCCGGCAAAGAGGCGCAGTTTTCTGTAAAGATTCATGTTATATTATGTGACTTTGCCGCTAAGACCAAGCATCTTCTTGACAGCCGCGATGGTCTTCTTGCCGAGGATGCGGTTGGAGTAGTATTTAAACTTCTGGTAGACGCGGCGTCCGGGCGACATCCATGTCTTCGTGTACCAGTGGATTGAGCGCGAGTTCGCCGTGGGATGGGGCAGACCGGTCTTCCAGTCGAATGGGTTGAAGTATTCGGCAGGGTAGAGCGTTATGCTGCCTGCTTTCTGTATGCCGGGGATGTTGCGCATGCCGTAGCGGCGGAGTACTTCGGAGGTGTGGAAGACAACTGTGGTGGTGTCGAACGATCCGTCCGCCTTGCGGAAATGCATGTCTTTGTAGTGGTCGAGCACGGCGCCATATATCTCGTCGCCTTTTTCGGCTGCTATTCCCAGTCCGGGATTGACCATGCCGGGCTCCTCGCCGCAGTCGGTCTCGAATCCCATGAAAGCTCCGCGGGCGAGGATATCGTCGATGGGTCTTATCAGCTCCACGTCAGTGTCGAAGTAGACGCCGCCGTTCTCGTAGAGGATACGGAAACGGGCGTAGTCGCTGACGAAGGCGTATTTGCCGGCGTCGTAAGCTTCGGAAGTGTAGGGAACGGCGCGGACGTCGTAGTTGTCCTCGTTCCATTCCTTGATTTCGTATCCTGGGAGAAACTTGCGCCACGACTCGATGCATCGGAGCG
Source organism: Muribaculaceae bacterium (assembly GCA_017937625.1). Classification (GTDB taxonomy): domain Bacteria; phylum Bacteroidota; class Bacteroidia; order Bacteroidales; family Muribaculaceae; genus CAG-873. The sequence goes on from JAGBDG010000210.1 coordinate 8,316, forward strand.
CCGAGGCGGGCAGCGGATTTCTTCCGAACCAGCAGTAATGTATGGTTTTGGGTATCATTTGGCGGCTGCGGTTTTTGTTGTCACCCGCAAAGATAATACAAAAAGCGGATGCGAGAAAATATTTTTGGAAATGTTTGGTAATTAGCGGGATAATTGCTAACTTTGCGGCGTTGAACAGTGCGCTCAGTCGCCGTTCCGTCGTTAATTGCCTGAGGGACAAGACGATGGGCGGTTTGTTGAGCGTGTAATGCGGGTGTAAGTCCGCATGCTGTCCGATACCAAAAACGAGATATAGAAACCAAAGGATATTAAAAGTAACATTTAAAAAACTAAGATGCCTACAATTCAGCAATTAGTACGCAAAGGACGTCTGGCACTCGAGGACAAGAGCAAGAGCCCCGCACTCGATTCATGCCCCCAGCGTCGCGGTGTATGTGTGCGTGTGTACACCACCACCCCCAAGAAACCTAACTCGGCAATGCGTAAAGTAGCGCGTGTCCGCCTCACCAACGGCAAGGAAGTCAACTCCTACATTCCCGGTGAAGGTCACAACCTGCAGG
>JAGBDG010000211.1 GCA_017937625.1 Muribaculaceae bacterium
ACTCTCCTTTGACTACAATCCACGGCTCGTTGAAGCTGTCAAGCGCATACCGAGCCGACCGCGTTGGGACGGTATCGAGCGCGTGTGGATTGTAGTAAGGGAGAGTCCGTTTTACCCGCCGGGATTCGATGCCCGGTGGTATGTCGAGACACTCGCCGCATGGGCGGTCAAGAACCGCCTTTGTCTGTCGGTGCAGAGGCGCAAGGAAGAGTGCGATGTCGTCTACGAGATACCGCCGATGAAGCCATTCGAGGGCGAGCATCACATGCTTCTGAATCCGTTCCCCTATCAGCTCGAAGGCGTCCGCTATGCGCTCGACCATCAGCGTTGCATATTCGGCGATCAGCCCGGACTCGGAAAGACTCTCCAGGCGATATGTACAGTCGTCAAGGCACACAAAGAATCTGAGAAGTATGGGGATTCCTTTCCGGTGCTTGTCATCTGTCCCGCGTCGCTTAAAGTCAATTGGCAGCGTGAGTTCAAGAAGTTCGCCGGCATGGACGCCTTGATACTCGATGACCGTGTGAAAGCCGACTGGCATCGCTTCTACGAGCTAAGACGTCCCGACGGCGAGTCTGTCTGCCCGGTGTTCATCACCAACTACGAGAGTCTTAAGAAGTACTTCGTGACAAAGGTGACAGCGACAAAGCGTATAAGCCTCCGCTCGATACACTTCGACGAGCGCGTTAAGATGTTCCGCAGCGTCATCATCGACGAGAGCCACAAGTGCAAGTGCAGCAAGACACAGCAGTCTAAGTATGTCGAGGGTATTTGCCGGGGCAAGAAATGGATTTTCGAGCTTACGGGTACGCCTGTTGTCAATAACAACACCGACCTCATTCAGCAGCTCAAGATTCTCGATCGTCTTGATGACTTCGGAGGCTATAAGCGTTTCACAGCGCGCTATTGCGACGGATCCAAGAAGTCCTCCAACCTCCGCGAGCTCAATTACCGTCTGTGGACGAGCTGCTTTTTCCGGCGCGAGAAACAGAAGGTCTTGGCGCAGCTGCCCGAGAAGACACGTCAGTACATCACCTGCGACATCACAAACCGCAAGGAATATATCGACGCGGAGAAGAATCTGCTTGGTTATCTGAGGCAATATAAGAATGCCGATGATGACAAGCTCGCCCGTGCGATGCGCGGTCAGGCAATGGTGCAGATAAACATCCTCAAGCAAGTGGCGGCACGTGGCAAGATAAAGGCTGTCTCTGAATTTATACACGACATCATCGACGGAGGAGAGAAGCTTATAATGTTCGCCTACCTCAAGGAAGTTGTCGCGGCTCTGGAAGCCGAGTTTCCCGATGCGGTATGCGTCACAGGCAGCGAGAACACCACTCAGAAACAGGCTGCTGTCGACAGGTTTCAGAATGACCCTGACTGCCGTCTCATCATCCTCAACTACCGCTCCGGCGGTACGGGACTGACGCTTACGGCAGCGAGTCGCGTGGGATTCATCGAGTTTCCCTGGACGTATTCCGACTGCGAGCAGGCGGAGGACAGGGCGCACCGCAACGGGCAGAAGAACGCTGTCAACTGCTACT
>JAGBDG010000212.1 GCA_017937625.1 Muribaculaceae bacterium
TCCGGAAAACCGTGAAGGCGAGGAAGGCTACCGCCCCAAACATACCTATCAGCGTCCCTACCAGCAGCGTCAGGGCGGCTACAACAACGGCGGCTACCGCAACAACTACAACAACAACGGCGCTCAGCGTCCCTACAACAACCGCAACAATCAGGGCGGATACAACAACCAGGGCGGGCAGCAGCGTCCCTACAACAACCGCAACAGCCAGAGCGGATACAACAACCAGGGCGGTCAGCAGCGCCCCTACAACAACCGCAACAATCAGGGCGGATACGGCAACCGCAACGGTCAGAACCGCTACAACAAGCAGAACCAGAACAACGGTTTCCCCGGACGCGGCAAGAGCTTCACTCCGCGCCCCAAGCGCATCGAATATGAGGTTCCGGCTCCGGATCCGAACGAACAGATACGCCTGAACAAATATATGAGCAACGCGGGCATCTGCTCGCGCCGCGAAGCCGACGAGTACATCCAGCAGGGTCTCGTCAAGGTCAACGGTCAGGTAGTCACCGAGCTCGGCACCAAGATCAGCTACAACGATGTTGTCGAATACGACGAGAAGGTCGTTACGCCCGAAAGCAAGTGCTACATCCTGCTTAACAAGCCCAAGGACTGCGTCACCACGAGCGACGACCCCAACGGACGTCTGACCGTGATGGATCTCGTCAAGGGCGCTTGCCCCGAGCGCATCTACCCCGTAGGCCGTCTCGACCGCAACACCACGGGTGTGCTTCTGCTCACCAACGACGGCGATCTTGCCTCGAAGCTCACTCACCCGAAGTTCGTCAAGAAGAAAATATACCATGTGTGGTGCGACCGCGACATCTCCGAGGACGACATGCAGGCTATCGCCGACGGTATCGAGCTTGAGGACGGTCCTATCCATGCCGACGCCATCAGCTACGCCACCGAGACCGACCGCAACCAGGCTGGCATCGAGATTCACTCCGGTCGCAACCGCATCGTGCGCCGCATCTTCGAGTCGCTCGGCTACCATGTGACCAAGCTCGACCGCGTCTATTTCGCCGGTCTGACCAAAAAGAACCTTCCGCGCGGTCGCTGGCGCTACCTCACGCAGGAAGAGGTCAACTACCTCAAGATGGGCTCATTCGAATAAAAATACATTTTAGTTTTTGACAGAAGCCGCCCCGGTACCTTGTGTTCCGGGACGGCTTTTTTTTGACAAAAATGTGTTGAAAAAGTATGTTTTTGAACATTTATTTGTAATTTTGCGTTGTACAATTATCGACGCGCGGACGTAACCGCCCCGCAAAAAGCGTCTATGTTTCACTAAAACTATGTATTATGAGACATCTAATGAAAACAATTGCACGCTGGTACTTTGAAGCAGCAGCAGAAGTTTACAGAAGGGATTTCTAACAGAACGTTGTACAAAACCACCCGACAGCTCCGATATAAAGTCGAAAGCTGTCATTTTTGTTTTTATAGGCATGCGCCGGCGGGATATTTGGGGATGACGTACGGTGTAAATCCATTTAAATTCATTATTTTTGCAGTGTATATGAACAACAGGGCTGCAAAAGTCATCGCCGTAGGCATCGTCGCGCTTACGGGTCTGCTCGTGGCAGGTGTCGCCGCTCTCCGCATGACCGGAGGCGAAGGAGCGCATGTCGACGTCGACCGTAGCCGTTATCCTGTTCGCGGCATCGACCTTTCGGCGCACAACGGTGTTCCTGATTTCGACAGCATAGCAGCCTCCGGTGTCGATTTCGTCTATCTCAAGGCGAGCGAGGGACTTTCGTACCGCGATCCGTCGTTCATGCGCAACTATGTGGCGGCTCGCCGTGCCGGTCTGCGCGTGGGAGCGTATCATTTCTTCCGTTTCGAGAGCGACGGCACGCGTCAGGCGGCAAACTTCCTCGACGCCATATCCTCGTGCGAGCTCGGACTGCCGGCAGTGATAGACGTCGAGGAGTGGGGCAATCCCGCCGACCCTCCGACGGAAATGGTCGCCGAGCGCATCGAGAGCATGATAGCCATGCTCAGGGCATTCTACGGTCCTGTAGCCATATACACCAACAAGAACGGCGACGCGCGTTTCCTGCGCGGAAGGATGGAGGACATACCGCTGTGGATATGCTCGTTCACCAATCCGCCGCTGTCGCGCCGCAAATGGCACCTGTGGCAGCACAGCCACAAGGGTCGCGTGCCGGGCGTGGAGGGCGATGTCGACCTCGACACCTTCAACGGCAGCCGCGAGCAGTGGCAGAGCTGGACCGACAGCATCGACAACACAATATTAAGGCGCGCGCGACGTTAAACTTTTGACCTGCTGCGTCTGCAAAACGTCACTCCTCATTATGAAGCATCTTCAAACCATATTATCACTCATACTTCTCATATCGGTATCCCTGACAGCGAAGGGTTTCCCGACCTCGTCGTACACGTCCGAGAGCGCCCTATCGCAGGGGCGGTGGGTCAAGATAGCCGTCGAGGAAGACGGTCTGTACATGCTCAGCGCCTCGCGCCTGCGCCAGATGGGCTTCTCCGACATGTCGAAAGTCGTCGTCCGCGGTTACGGCGGCAGACGTCTTCCCGACCAGCTGCTCGCCTCGTCGTACGTCGACGACCTGCCGGCAGTGCAGTGCGAGCAGACCGACCGCGGCATCGTCTTCTACGGCATCGGCGCCGGCGAGTGGATCGAGACCTCGCAGAGCGGGCGCTATTCGTACAGGCAGAACGACTATTCGTCGGCAGGCTACTATTTTGTAGGCGAGCTCCGCGAGGGTGAGGAGCGCCCTGCCATCGAGAGCGTGAGTCTTCCGTTGACCGGCGAGCCTGCCGAGACGTATATGGCGCTTGTCCAGCATGAGAGCGAGACCAACATTGTTCCAGGTGAATCCGGTCCTCTGCTTTTGGGCGAGGACTTCCGCTATACACGCAACCGCCGTTTTTCTTTCGATATTCCGGATGCGGTGGAAAACGGCGAGGCTTGGTTTCAGGCGTCATTCATGAGCACGCTCAGCAGTTCAGCCACCCTGTCGTTCACCGTCAACGGCGCCGCAGTGCCCGACAACACGAGTTTCCGCCTTTCGCCTACCACGGGCGCCCATGTCTACGGCAGCATAAACTTTGCCCGTTCCGATTTCGGACTTCCCGCCACGGCATCGCCGAAACTCGAGATAGGCATGAACCTGCAGATTTCCCGCACTCCGACATACGCCTACCTGAACTACCTCACCCTTAACTACGAACGCCGCCTTCGCATGCCCTCGTCGGGCTATCTGTGCTTCGCTTCCGGCTCGCGCAGCCTGCGCATGGAGTCGGCTAACGGCGCGCCCGTGGTATGGGATGTCACCAATCCGCAGGCAATCACACGGATAGACTACGGCAACGCCGACAGTTCCGGCAAATTCGCATGGACGCATCCTTACACCACCCGTCGCCGCTATGCGGCACGCGTCAGCGGCGCATCTCTCCCCGAGCCTAAAGTCGCCGGGACCGTACCGACACAGAATCTCCACGCACTGACCGACCTTGACATGGTGATAGTGGCTCCGTTGGCATACTCCACCGAGGCAAAGCACCTCGCCGACATGCACGTCAGCAGCAGCGACAGCCTGCTCGTGGCCGTCGTCACGCCCGAGGAGATATACAACGAATTCTCGTCGGGCGCGGTAGATCCGGGCGCCATACGCCGTTTCTTCAAGATGCTCTACGACCGCGGCAATGAGTCGGGACGTCCTTTCCGATACGCCACCCTTATGGCGCGCACCACTCTCGACAACCGCCGTCTCACCGCCAACGCGCCTGATTATCCGACAATCCCGTCGTGGATGCCTTCGGGCGAAATCGCGTCGCTGTCGGACAATACAGGCTACTGCACCGACGACATCATCGCCATGCTCGAGGACGGCTCCGGACGCACTCCGGGGCTCGACCTCCTCAGCATAGCCATAGGACGCATCCCCGTGACAAGCGTCACCGAGGCGCGCGAGGTGACCGACAAGATAATCCAGTACGCCAAAGGGAACCTGAAGTCGGCGTGGAAGCACCGCTTCATGTTCCTTGCCGATGACGGCAACGAAGGCGTCCACATGACGGATTCCGAAAAACTGATCGAAGGCTTCTACGGTCAGAACCCCTTCCTTGTCAACAAGGTGTATATGGATGCCTATGAGCTTATCGGTCAGGAATATCCGGAGGCGCGCAGCGATATGTTCCGCTATCTTGAGGAAGGCGTCGTCTGGTGGAATTTCATAGGTCATGCCAGCACTACCGAGTGGACTCACGAGCACCAGCTCTCATATACCGACCTCAACAACATGTACCTGCGGCACTGGCCTTTCATCTATGCCGCCACGTGCGACTTCCTGCGCCTCGACGGTACAGCTGTCAGCGGCGGCGAGATACTTTTCAAGGAACGCTACGGCGGCGCCATCGGCATGCTCAGCGCCGTGCGCCCCGTCTACATAGCCCGCAACAGCGATCTCTCAGCGGCTCTCGGCAGAGCGCTGCGAAAACGTGATGAAAAGGGCATGATACCTCCTCCAGGCGAAATTTGCCGTCTTGCCAAAAACGACATCCGCAACAAAAACGGCGACCGCTCAAGCGACGAGAACCGTCTGCGCTATGTCTTTGTCGGTGACCCCGCCCTTCGTCTCGCCGTTCCCTCCAACCTTGTCAGGATAGACTCAATCAACGGCGAACCCCTTGCCGCCGACGCCCAGCCGACACTCGAGGCGCTCGGACGCGGCTCTTTCTCAGGCTGCATAACTTCTCCTTTGGGCGAAGTGCTGACGGGCTTCAACGGTGTCATCAATGCTGACATTTTCGACGCCGAGTACACCATCACCTCCCGAGGCAACGGTACGGAAGGCAAGCAGGTCAATTTCGAGACGCACGGCTCGCGCATCTATACCGGCTCGTCGGTAGTGAAAGACGGCAGATTCACTCTCGATGTGGCTATGCCGCAGGAGATAGCGCAGAACTTCCGTCCCGCCACCATATCGCTCTACGCATACGACACCACCGACGACACCGAGGCAGTGGGGCTCAACAGCGATTTCTACGCCTACGGCTACCACGAGCCGGAGACGCCTGATACTAATGCGCCCGAGATAGAGTCGCTTGTGCTCAACCACGAGGATTTCCGCGAGGGCGACCGCGTGAACACCGACCCGATGCTGATAGCCTCGGTGCGCGACGACATCGGTATCAACGTGTCGAATGCCGGAGTCGGTCACCAGATGACTGTCATTCTCGACGGCAAGCAGACCTTCAACGGCGTTGCCAACTACTTCACGCCCGCAGCCGACGGAAGTCCGTCTGGCATAGTAAACTTCCCCATGAGCGGGCTGCTTCCGGGTGCACATTCGCTTACCTTCCGCGTATGGGACACCACCGGAAACGCGGCTGAGAAGAGCATCGACTTTGCGGTGGCGGAAAGCCTCGCTCCAAAAATCTATGACATCTATTCCGACGCCAACCCGGCGTCGACGACCGCCAACTTCTATCTCCGCCACAACCAGCCCGACAATATGGTGACGGTGACAGTGACTGTGTACAACATGCTCGGTCGTCCCCTCTGGTCTCGTACTGTCGACGGACGCAGCGACATGTTCATTACCATGCCCGTCACGTGGGACCTTACCGACAGTTCGGGCAGCCGTGTCGGCAGGGGCATCTACCTCTACCGCGCCACCATCACCTCCGACGGCGTAAGCTACGAGACAGCTTCGCGGCGCATAGCTGTCACGGCAAGATAAGCGGCTTTCCGCAACAAACGGCACAACGAATCAAAGGTCGGGTCTCACGACTCGACCTTTCATCCATTATTATATAGATGTATTAGGCATGAACTCTACTTTTACCGCAGCTAAAAAGCAAACCATCGGCGTTCGCTTAAAACGTCGATGCCTGATCTTAGAGCTTTTATGACCACGTTGTAAACAAGTAGAATTTATGCCTGACTACTCAACGTAACTGTATTTTTCGCAGAGAGGCATTAAGGAGGTATGCTTCAGAGAAGCAAGTAGTCCGAGATACTTGTGTAAAGAATATTCATAAAGAGATAAAAGCAGGTGTTGTTTCGATAAAATCTGTGCAAATGTACTCCAAAAGAGATTGAGTTGCACCTCGTGCGGGGTTAAAGAATGTGAAAAAGGATGCTTTTTGCATCCTTTTGTGGTCTGTAGCTCCAATTTAGGTGCCAAAATGGACCGTACGGAAGCAAAAAGTCAGGTGCGGCGCATCTTGAATTTGTCGATAAGATGCTTCACGCCGGGATGCGCGCTGATGATGTCCTCGAGCACGCGGTCGTCGGTCCAGAGGTTCTTCGGGAGTTCCATCTGGCACACGACAACGGAAACGCGTATGCTGTCGTTCTCGAGGGCGTCGCGAATACTTCTCTGGATAGCAGGCAGTTTGGCGGCGACGAATCCTTCCTGTACTTCCGACGGAACTTGGATGACGAGGTCGTTCTCTCCTTGGCGGACAGGCAGCGTGGCGTTAAGGAGGCTTGTGAGCATGGGACCGAGCTGCGAGAGCGCCACAGTGGTGCTCCATACACGCTCGATGTCGGCGTCGGTGAATGTCTTCGAGCGCTTTTCCGGCGCGCGGGGCGTCTCGGATGGCGCGTCTGCGGTCTGTGCCGACGTGGAAGTTCCCGCGCGCAGGTTGCCGAGGGAGAGCGAGCCCGCCATGTAGGGCGCGGGCGCCTCATGGCATGCTTCGGCTTTCGGCGCCATCTGCGCGGGACGCCGGAAGGTCGCGGGCTGCTGCGGCGCTGTCTGTGCCGGTGTTTGCGGAGCGAATGTCGCGGCAGGACGCGCGGCTGCGGGCGCAGGTGCTGTCTGCGCCGCCTGTGGCGTCGTCGCCGCACCGCTTTCAAGCGGTTTGAGATGCCCCTCGTCTGCTCCGCTGCTATCTGACGAGGGGCTTAATTGTTGGCACAGTTTGATGAGTGTCAGCTCGATGAGGAATTGCTTGTTGGTAGCCTGACGGAAATTGAAATCCGCGCTGTTGCATAGATCCATTGCGCGGTAGAAGAACGTGGGATGGAGCGTGGCGGCGCGTTTAGCCATCTCGGCGCGTATTTCGTCGGTGGCGTCGACAAGCGTCAGTGTGGTTGGGCTCGACGCCATGGCGAGGTCTCGCATGTACTGCCCCAGTCCGTTGATGAAGAACTGCGAGTCGAAGCCCTTGTCGCGTATTTCCTTGTATATGGTCAGCGCCGTAGCCACATCGCTGTTGACAAAGGCGTCGACAAGACGGGAATAATAGCTGTGGTCGAGTACGTTAAGGTTCTCGATGGTCGCCTGGTAGGTGATGTTGCCCCGTGTGCTCGCCGCCACCTGATCGAAGATGGACAGGGCGTCGCGCATGGCGCCGTCTGCCTTTTTCGCAATCACGCTCAGCGCCGCCGGCTCGGCGGTGTAGCCCTCGGTGGCGGCGACTTTCATCATGTGCGCCACCATGTCGCTGATGGTTATGCGGTTGAAGTCGTATATCTGGCAGCGCGAGAGGATGGTGGGCAGTATCTTGTGCTTCTCAGTAGTGGCGAGGATGAAGATGGCGTGTGCCGGCGGTTCCTCGAGGGTTTTGAGGAAGGCGTTGAACGCCGCGGACGAAAGCATGTGGACCTCGTCGATGATGAACACGCGGTAGCGTCCGTGTGTCGGTGGCACCACCACCTGATTCATGAGGTCGCGGATGTCGTCGACGCTGTTGTTCGACGCCGCGTCAAGCTCGATGATGTTCAGCGAGCGGTTCTCGTTGAACTGTCGGCAGGACTCGCATTCGTTGCAAGCCTCGCCGTCGGGCGTGCGGTTTGTGCAGTTTATGGTCTTGGCGAAAATACGGGCGCAAGAGGTCTTGCCGACGCCTCGCGAGCCGCAGAACAGATAGGCGTGCGCCAGCCTGCCCGAGGTGATGGCGTTCTTGAGCGTCGCCGTCAGCGCCTGCTGACCCACGACGGTCTCGAAGGTCGAAGGCCGGTATTTTCGTGCCGATACTAAATAATGTTCCATTATGGCGATGATGGTTCGGTACGGCGGTTTATTTCAATATCATTTTCTTTCCGTTGACGATGTAGATGCCTGCCGGGAGGTTCGCGGGAATTTTTCCGGCTTCGGTCTTTATTGTGCGTCCGTCGAGAGTAAAGATGCGGGAGAAAGTATTCTTCGGAGCGTCCACTGCTTCTATGCCTCCGACATCGGGATTGCCTTTGCCGTTGAGCAGAGGATAGGCGTCGGTTCCGGGTTCCTGACCCCACGGCGTGGGCTCCTGACCGGCGTTGAGCAGCAGGCAGACGGAGCCGCCGGCGAACTCGTCCTTGGTGCGGGTCTCGCAGCCGTCCTGTTTCGTCAGGGTTTTTCCGGCGCCGATGTTGATGCGGGCTACTTCCCAACCGTCCTGAGGGAGGGCATAGCATGACGAAGACGTCTCTCCTTCGAACATCATGTATTCGTAGATCCATAGCAGAGCCTTGTTGTCGGTGCCGCATTCGAGGGTGCCGTAGTTGAAGCAGTATTTTGCCGCTCCATGTATTTCAGAACAAAGTCCTGCCACGAAATCCTCGCCCTTGACGGCGCCGGTGTTATAGCAGTTCAGGAAGGGCGCGCTTTCGTGTGCGGAAGTGTTGCCGCTCAGACCGCCGACATACGATGCGCCGGTCACGTCGCCAGTGTTGTAGCACTGGACAAGGCACGAAGAATGTCCGGCGATGCCGCCTGCGTGTTTGCCCGTGGCGGTGACGTTGCCGCTGTTGCTCGAGCGTTCGAAGAACTGGTCGGGATAGCCGGCTCTTGCGTTTCCGGCGAGTCCGCCGGCGTATGAGTTTCCGTAGCTGTCGGTTGTGGCGGAGATGTCGCCGCTGTTGCTCGAATCGAGAATATTGACCTCGTTTGCCTCTCCGACAAGTCCTCCGACGCTGTATTTGCCGGTAATATCGCTATCGTTGGTGCAATCGGTCAGCCTGACATTGTTGCGCTCGCTGTAGCCGAAGATGCCGCCGCAGCCATAGCCGCCCGTGACTGTCGCTTTGTTATGGCAGTTGTCGAACACGAGGTTAGAGTCGAACGCATCTCCTACGATACCTCCGGCAGTATACGGACCTTCAACAGTGCCTTCATTCGTACACTCGGTAATCGCCACGTCGTACGGTCCGGCGCAGCCTATGATTCCGCCTGCCGACTGGCTCGATGTTATCTTGCCGGTGTTGTAGCACTTGCTTATTTCGGTAAGGTAGTCGGTATAGCCGATGAGTCCTCCGGTTCCGTTGACACCTTTGCCAAGCTCGTCGTTGACGTTGCCGGTGTTGTAGCAGCCCTCGAGGCGGCTGAACTGGCAGTCGTTCATCAGACCGCAGCCGTTTGTGATGTCGCCGGTGTTGCAGCTGTTTGTCAGCGCGTGTGCCGTGGCGAAGTCGAACAGACCGGCGCCGCCGTTGATGTCGCCGGCGTTCGACAGGTTGTCATAGACGGTCGTAGGCTCGTAGGGGGCGCGTACCATAAAGCCAATACCGGAGCAGAAGAGAATCGACATGCCGTCGAGGTCGCCGTAGTTATGACAGTCGGACATGGCAATTTCGCTGCCCTCGCCGATAATTCCGCAGAAGCCGCGGTTGTAGATAGTCGATGACAGCGAACCGGCAGCGGGCGCCGTCATCTTCATTGTGCCGTAGTTCTCGCAGCCTTTTATTTCGTTGTAGGTTCCGTGATAGTAAGCCTTCACATTAGCCGTAGCCACAATGCCCGCGATGGAGGCGTTTATATCGTAGTTTTCGCCGCTGGTGTAGTATGTGCGGACGTTTCCTTCGTTCCTGAGGTTGATGAAATTGCAGTTGTCCGCCTGCGCCGCAAAGAATCCTGCGGTATAGTCTGACGACACGTTTTCATCGGGCGTGTACACTATCAGCGAGTTGGTGATGGTGAGATTGCTCAGCGTCATGTCCTTGACGTTGCCGAAGAGTCCCTCGACAATGTAGTTGGTCGAGTACACTTGTTTGATATTGTCGCCCTTGAGGTACAGACCCTTGACGGTGTGTCCGTCGCCGTCGAAGTTGCCGCAGAAGTCTGATTCCGCGCCGATGGGCGTCCACGCGGCGGCTGCCGAATAGCTTGCCTCGTTGTCAGGGTCAAACGTCACGCCGGGGTTGAGGTCTATGTCGTTGGCGAGCTTGAAATACGAGCCGGCGAATTTCTCTCCGCTGTTGACGCTGTACGCCAGATTGGCAAGCTGCTGCGCCGTCTTGATGACGAAGGGGGCTTCCTGAGTGCCCAGCCCATCCTCGTAGGACAGTCCCTGGGGTTCGCCGCCATATTCCCATGCGCCGGCATAGCCGCACGAGCATACGGCGAGGAGAGCCAGTATAGCAGATTTCATGTTTTCCATTTTTTCGATAAGATTTCGCTAAAATAACAATATGCAAAGATAAAGAAAAAATTCTTTATTCTGAACTATCATATTAGATATTAATTGGCGCGCCGAAAGGCAGAGTCTCCCATTTCGACTGACTGGCGTATCTGTATCTTGAGGACGTGGCAAGTCCTTGCCCGGCTGCCGGGTGTCTTCCGACTATATAAATAATTCACTAATTTTGTGGAATGGAAACGGAAGACACCTTTGTTATCATTGAGGTTGAGAGCGGCAAGAAGCAGTATCTGTCTTTACTTCTGGCGGGTGATGAGTCAGAATCGATGATTGACCGGTATCTTGATTCGGGGACTCTTTTCGTAGGTTTATTGGACGGCAAGCCGATAGCCGTCTGCGTTGCTGTCAGTCTTGATTCGGATACTGTCGAGATAAAGAATCTTGCCGTCGATGCTGAGTTCAGGCGGCGGGGATACGGTCGTCTGATGCTTGAGCATGTCGAATCGCAGCATCCGGACAAAAGGATTATTCTCGGAACTGGCGAGACCCCTTCGACGCTGAGGTTCTATGAGTCCTGCGGTTATTCCTTTTCTCACCGCATCCCCAACTTCTTCACCGACAACTATCCTGCTCCGATTATTGAGGAGGGGGTGACACTGCGTGACATGATTTATCTGGAAAAGAACAGGCATCCTGAAAAAGCAGAATAACTATAACCGAAAGGGTATAATTTTGTCTTTGTTCAAATAATTTATACCCGATATGGTGCAATTCTGGCAAAATTCATTATCTTTGCACCCTAAAGGGTATATTTATGACTCAATTAGCTAAATACGTAAAGGAAATGCGTAAGAAGTACGGGCTTACGCAGATTGACCTGTCCCAGAAATCCGGGGTGGGGCTGCGTTTAGTGCGCGAGCTTGAACAAGGGAAAATGACCCTTCGCCTTGACAAGGTGAATCAAGTGTTGGCACTTTTCGGTGCCGAGATGACTCCGGCAAAAATCACTGAGGCATGAAACAGGCAAAGGTATTTCTGAATAATGCGCTCGCCGGAATTCTGACCGAAGATGATTTGGGTTATGAATTTCGCTACGATTCCGATTATCTGAAATCGGATGCTGCGGCTGCAGTGAGCCTGACATTGCCGCTGACAGATAAGCCATACCGCGACAACGTGCTTTTTCCATTCTTTGACGGGCTCATTCCCGAAGGCTGGCTTCTCGACATCGCGGAACAGAGTTGGAAAATTTCAGCCCGTGACAGATTCTCATTGCTGCTGGCGTGTTGTCGAGATTGTATAGGAAATATAAGTATAATTCCTTTTAATAAAAATGACGTTATAAATGGATAAGTGCTTGTTTTGTTATAAGGAATTGAAAAATGGTGAAAAGGACTTTCATCAAAGTTGTGCCCGCAAAATATTTGAATCGACGGCGGTGCCGGTGTTACCCTATACGCGAACAAACATCAAGGAACTGGCACGCGAGATTGTGACAGCAAGCACGACCGTGACAGGTGTTCAGGCAAAGTTATCGCTTGACATCTCACGCGGTCATACCGGTGAGCCTCAACGATTCACTATTGTAGGACTGTGGGGGCGGTTTATACTGAAACCGCAGACGGACCGATTCGCCAATCTGCCGGAGAACGAAGACCTGACCATGCACATGGCGGAAGCTGCCGGGATAAAGACTGTTCCGCATTCGCTGATACGGTTTGCCGATGGCGAACTATGCTACATCACACGTCGCGTTGACCGTACCAAGAAAGGCTCGAAGATTGCAATGGAGGATATGTGCCAGCTATCAGAACGACTTACCGAGGACAAATACAAAGGGTCGTACGAACGTATCGCCAAACTGATACGCCAATATTCTTCCGCACCTTTGCTTGATGTCGTCAACTTTTGGGAAGTAGTGCTGTTCTCGTGGTTGACGGGTAACGCCGACATGCACCTGAAGAACTTCTCTCTTTTCCGTCCTACAGACCATTATATGCTCACGCCTGCATACGATCTTCTGTCAACCGCTCTCGCGCTGCCTGAGGATGACGAGGAACTGGCATTGACTCTGAACGGGAAAAAGAAGCGGATAAAGCGTGAAGATTTTGAGAAAGCTATGCGCGACAGCGGCATGGATGATAAAGCTATCGAAAAACTTTTCAATAGATTCTTCAAAGCCATCCCCAAATGGCATGAACTGATAAAAGAATCCTTTCTGCCCGGTGATCTGCAGGAGGCATATCACGACAAGATAGAATCAATGGCAAGCAAAATTTCAATCACTGAATAATGATGAAATAAAGAAAATATTTTCAATTTTTATGAATTGTGATGATTTTTCTATGTAAAATCTATTGACATTTCGATTTTTTGTAATAATTTTGCACATCCTTAATTAAAATGCTTTGGGGCTAACGATTATATCCGATATAGACTGATTTTTTTGTTATCGCATAGTCTGTTTATGAAGTTAAAGGTACTGCCATATCAGTCAATGACAGCTTTTCGCGGAGTGGCGCTCTCGCTTCTCTGTATTCTTCATTTTTCTTTGACGGCAACTGCCGCGGCAGCCGTTCCGGCAGATGATAAGCCGGGCTGCGATACTGTATGCACATTTACGCAAAAAATACTCTTTCCTAAATCATCGGCAATCCTGTCGCCCGCTTTTGCGGAAAACAGAACCCATATCGACTCTATCCGCTCCTTTCTGTCCGCCTCCGACAGCGGCAGATTCCTGAGCGTGAGCATTGCCGGGTCTTATTCGCCGGAAGGCAGATACGCTTTCAATACCCGTCTGGCAGACGCGCGTGCGAAAGCCCTCGCCTCCCTGGTCCGCGAGATTGCTCCGGGCATGGGCGCGGAACTGTCGGTAAGACACCCGTCGAAAGGAACGAAAACCCCTTACCGACAGATGCGGGCTGCAGAGCTGAAGATTGTTTACCGCGACAGCACACTGCCATGCGATGCAGTCGACGTATGCACCCAAAGGCATGACGCACAGACCTTTGCCGATACCGCTGTTAGTAAACCCGAAAAAGAAGAAATAGATAAATGCCCCCCCCCCAGCCAGTTAGACACACCTGCTTCCAGCGTTACAGACGATAGGCTTCAGGCACCGGAGCGGCAGGAAACACCGGCATGTTCTGCTTCTGCAGGCAACCGTGCGGCAAGCCGGCTGTTCGTAACCACCAATATGCTCTACGACGCCGCGCTGACACCCAACATAGGTGTGGGCGCAAGCGTCACCGACAGGATAAGCGTGCTTGCCGACTGGATGTACGCACGGTGGGACAACCGCGACAGGCACCGCTACTGGCGCATTTACGGCGGCGACATAGAGGCGCGGTACCGCATCGGCAAGCGCCGGGGTTCGCCGCTCGGAGGGCATCACATAGGCTTCTACGGCTCGCTTGCCTGCTACGATTTCCAGGCAGGACGCAGCCACCGCGGCGTACTCTCGGACAAATGGAACTACGCCGTCGGCTTGTCCTATACATATTCCTTGCCCGTCTCGACGCATTTCAATATCGACTTCAGTCTCGGAATCGGCTATCTGTGGGGCAACTATAAGAAATGTGAGACAATCGACGACTGCGACGTATGGCTGTCGACCCACCGTCTGGGCTGGTTCGGACCGACACGCGCCGGTGTGTCGCTCGTATGGCTTGTCGGCGGTGCCGTGAAAAACGACAGGAAAGGAGGCGCGAGATGATCAGGATATTCCGTCTGTCGGTTTTCGCCAGGAACGCTGCCGCCGGTGTACTGATGCTGACGAGTCTGTTGCTCACTACGGCATGCTCGCAGCGCGAACTGTGCTACGACCACTCCCATGTGTCGCCGGTAGCCCTCGAGTTCGACTGGAGCGAGGCGCCCGACGCCGCTCCTGAGACAATGGTCGTATGGTTCTATTCGGTCAATTCCGACGAGAGCTACCGTTTCGAGCTTACGCAGGGCGGAACGGTTCCGGCGCGAGGTTTCGACAGCCACATAAAGGTGCGTCCCGGCACCTATAGGGTGTTCTGCCACAACGGCAGCACCTACAACTCAGAGCAAGGACGTCTTTTCGAAGACTACCGGCTCACGACTCCCGCCGACGAGATACTCTCGCCCATGAACCGCTATGACAAGGCTCCGCTGCCCGATGCCGCCGTCGACCAGCCCGTGAGGACGCAGGCAAGCACGGTCTACGCGCACACCCTGGGCGAGCCCGTGACCGTCGAGCCGGCAGCCTCCGAAGAAAAGCATATCCACTTCACATCCGCCGAGGTGACA
>JAGBDG010000213.1 GCA_017937625.1 Muribaculaceae bacterium
AGCTTGACGAGCACTCGCAAGGGGTAAATTCATCGGAACTCGAGGCACCTTACAAGCTTGACGGACGCAGCCGCGCCGAAGTAGCCGACGACCTTCGCAAACGCCTGAAGGCTATACCCGGCGCCGTGATAGAAATAGGACAGCCCATATCGCACCGCATCGACGCCATGCTGTCGGGCACGCAGTCGCAGATTGCCATAAAGATTTTCGGCAGCGACCTCAACCGCCTCTTCGCCATAGGCAACAAGGTGAAGAGCATCGCGCAGTCGGTCGAAGGCACCGTCGACGTCAACGTGGAGCAGCAGAGCGAGCGCCCGCAGCTGCTCATCCATCCCCGCCGCGACGTGCTTGCGCGCTACGGCATCCGCCTGGGCGATTTCAGCAAGGCGATAGGCACGGCGCTCGGCGGCAGTGTGGTCGGGCAGGTCTATGATGAAGGATACTCCTACGACGTGACTGTGATAGTCGACGAGGCTCACCGTGCCTCGATGGAGGACATAGGCGCGCTGACCATAGACTCGCCGCAGGGCAAGGTGCCTCTCGAGGCTATAGCCGAGATTACTTCCACAACCGGACCCAACGCCATAAACCGCGAGAACGTCGGACGGCGCATCACCGTGTCGTCGAATGTCGCCGGACGTGACCTCGGAAGCACCGTAGAAGAGATACGCCGCCGCGTGGCTGAGGAAGTGGAGCTGCCGGAGGGCTACTATGTGACCTACGGCGGACAGTTCGAGAACCAGAAGGCGGCGACTCGCACGCTGATGCTGACGTCGATATTCTCGATACTCATAATATTTATGCTGATGTACAGCGAGTTCAGGAACATTCCCGAATCGCTCATAATAATGGTCAACATGCCGCTCGCGCTCATTGGCGGCGTGCTGATACTGTTCTTCAGCGGCAGCGAGTTCAACATCCCCGCCGTGATAGGCTTCATATCGCTGATGGGCATAAGCACGCGCAACGGAATGCTGCTGATGAGCCGCTACAATGCTCTCGACAGCGAAGGTCTGAGTCTCGCCGAACGCATCGCTCACGGCTCGTCGGACCGTCTGCTCCCCATCGTGATGACGGCGCTGACGTCGGCGCTCGCGCTGATACCTCTCGCCGTCAACGGCGACGCTCCGGGCAACGAGATACAGTCGCCCATGGCGCTTGTAATCCTCGGCGGACTTCTGAGCTCGACGCTGCTCAATATTTACGTTGTTCCCGCGTTATATCAAATGCTTAAAAGCCGAAAACCATGAGAAGACTGTTTCTTCCTCTTATAGTGGCTGTCGCCGTGACAGCCTCAGCGTCGGACCTTGACCGTGAGGCTCTTGCGCTTGCCCGCAACTCATATCTGCTCGAGGCTGAGCGTGCCAACGCGGAAGCCGAAAAAGCCGCCGCGCGCGCCGAGAACGTTCTCGAGGGTCCCGAGGCGGAGTTCGAGTACAAGTTCGCTCCCGCTGGCGAGAAAGACCGCTGGGGCTTCAGCATCGGTCAGAGTTTTGAGTTTCCGGGCGTCTACGGCGCGCGCCGACGTGCCAACAGGCTTCGCGAGGGTGCGTTCGAACAGCTTTATCGCCGCGACCTCCTCGACAAGACCTACGAGGCGAAGCTTGCCCTGATACGGTACTACGAGGCTCAGGAGACCATAGAGGTAATAAAAACCGCCTACGCCAACACCGACAGCCTCGCCGTCCGCTACCGTCAGGCGCTTGAGCGGGGCGAAACCACCATCCTTGAAGTCAAGAAGATAGAGATTCAGCTTTTCGACATGCACCGTCGCATGACTGACGCGAGCAACGAGCTGGACGCCGCGTTGGCGGCGCTCGAAGTGCTTAGCGGCAAAGGCGAGACTCACGTTCCCGCCGCAAGACCGCTTGAGGCTCCTGAACTTATGTCGCTCGAACACTACCGCAGCGGCATGGTTGAGAACAATCCGGAGCTTGCCTACAACTCGCTGATGTCCGACGTGGAGAACGCCGGGATGAAGGTGGCGCGCATGTCGTCGCTGCCGTCATTTAGGCTCGCTTACGTCCACGATTTTGAGGAAAACATGCACTTCAACGGCTTCGGAGTGGGCATCACGCTGCCGTCGTGGAGCAGTCGCAGCAAGACCGCAGAGGCTCGCGCGCGTGCTTTCGCCGCCGAGCAGATACTGGAGGACAGCCGCGTGCGCGCCGCCGCCGAACTGTCGTCGGCTTACGCTGCCGCATCGCGCCTGCGCAAGGTATATGACGAAAGCAGCCGCCTTGTGTCGGCTGACGATTACGGTCATTACCTGAAAGTGGCTCTCGACGCCGGCAGAATCACGCTGTTCACATATTTCACGGAATATAACGACTACCTCGACGCCAAGCTGAGCCTGATAAACCTAAAGGGCGACTATGTGCGCGCCGAGGCGGCTCTGTCGAAGTATTCGACGGACATAAACGCCGAATGATGACCGTAGAACGATACACCCCTGCGTCCGCAGCTGAATGGGACGCCGCCGTCGACGCCTCGCGCAACGGCACGTTCCTGCACAAACGACTGTATATGGACTACCACAGCGACCGTTTCGAGGATTGCTCGCTGATGGCGCGTGACAACGCCGGGCGTATTGTGGCGGTGCTTCCCGCGCATTCCGACGGAACGACAGTCTCCTCGCACCGGGGTCTGAGCTACGGCGGATGGCTGATGAGTCCGCGTGCCGATGCCGAAGCGATGTTGGAGGTGTGGCGGCTGATGACCGAATATTATGCCGGACTCGGATTTATCAGGCTGATATACAAGCCATCTCCTCATATTTTCCACAAATATCCGGCTGAGGAGGATCTCTATGCGCTTTTCCGCGCCGGGGGTCAGCTCAAAAGCACGCTTATTTCGTCTGTTACTGACAATTCGGCAATCCTCGGTTTCGATATGTCGGCGAGGCAGTCGGTACGCAAGGCGATGAAAGCGGGTGTGGTGGCGGGAGAATCGGACTGCTGGGCGGAATTCTGGGACGTTTTGAGCACGCTTCTGCGCGAGCGTCACAATGCCAAGCCAGTTCATACTCTTGACGAGATTCTGCTTCTGCACAGCCGTTTCCCGTCGAACATCCGTCTGTTCACGGCGACATGCGAGGGGCGGATTGTCGCCGGAGTGGTGGTGTATGTCAGTGATACCGTGGCTCACAGCCAGTATGCGGCGACGACAGCCGAAGGACGGTCGCTGCGCGCGTTGCCGCTGCTCTACAGCCATATACTCGAGGAATTCAGCAGTCTGCGATATTTCGACTACGGAACATCCAACGAAGATGGCGGACTCGTGCTCAACACCGGACTTATTCGCCAGAAATGCGGCTTCGGCGCCCGAGCCATTGTCTACAACACCTACGAGTGTCCGTTGATTCCGCCTACGAATCATGAATAACAATATCCTGTTCGCGATAATCCTCCTGCCGCTCGTCGTTCTGTTGGGCAGCGCTTGTTCGAAGGATAATAATGAGCAACTGGATGCGGTAAAGTCTTTGATGGAAGAAAGACCGGATTCGACATTGTGCCTGTTGGAAAGTATGGCGATTCCCGAAGATGCATCAGAAGACTATAAGGCTCGGTATGGTCTGTTGCTGACGCAAGCAAGGTATAAAAATTTCATTGATGAGGATAATGACAGTTTGATTAAGGCTTGCGCAGAGTATTTTCTTAAAAAAGGAGATTCTGAAGAAGCCAGTTTGGCATTGTTTCAGTCCGGTATCATTCAGATGAACGCAGGAAAATATGGAGAAGCAGCTGTTTCGATGCTCAGAGGTCTTGATATAGCCAGAGAATACAGTCTATATAGACAGCAGGCATACTGCGCCAGAGGACTTTTCAAATTATACGTTCATCTGTTCGACGGTTCCAAGCAGGTTCTCTATGCAAAAGAAGCCTATGAAGCCTTTGTGAAAGGCGGCTATGACGACTGGGTGAATTATGCTGCGTTGGATGTCGCGACGGCTTACAATAACAATGGCAGTTATCAGGAAGCGATAGATGTAGCGTCAAGTCTGTTGCGGAAAGCCGAAGAAGCGGGAGATTCAGTACTAATGGCGGCAGCACTCCGTATTGCCGCATTGTCCGGTTTCGCATGCGGCAACAATAGCGCGGCGATTGACAAATATGCGGCAGCTTACAGGTTAGATAAGTCAGTTTTAACAAGATATGACAAGGATAATCTGCAGATAGCCCTCTCTCAGTCTGATTCTGATTCTATTCCTGCGTGTATCAGGGAATTGGCAGAAGATGTCTGTCTTGAAAATGAAGATACACCTTTCGAGATTTATGAAGCCCGTGGAGACTATGAGAAGGCTTACACAGTCCTTGCACAATATAAAAATGAGCAGGACAGCGTGTTGGCGTTCTTACTTAGAAACAATGTTTCAGGTGCGGTCAGCGGCTATGAATATAATAAGGAGATGCTGCGGATTGAAAGGATCAAGGGCGAACGTGTACTATGGAGTCTGATTATTCTGATATTGTTGGTAATTAGTGTCTTTGCCATATATGTTGTAAGAAAGAACTTGCTTGAAAAACAGCGTGAGCAGGAAAGGATCATCTGCAATGCAGAGACAATCAATGCTGATCTATTGCGTCAGATAAAGACCGGCAGCAAGATGTCCGACTCCATGAAGAGATTGTTTAAAGATAAATATTCGATAGTGAATACTCTATGCGCGGCATATTACGAAA
>JAGBDG010000214.1 GCA_017937625.1 Muribaculaceae bacterium
AGTACCCATGGGGCGCCACATCTCGGCACCTTGTCCGGTGCCGACTGCCATAGGCACCATACCCAGGATGGTGGTGAGGGTTGTCATCACCACAGGACGCAGACGGGACTCGCCGCCGTCGATGACGGCACGGCGTATCGACATGCCGCGCTCACGGTTGAGCGATATGTAGTCGATGAGCACGATACCGTTCTTGACGACGATACCGATGAGCATGATGGCACCGATCATACTCATGACGTTGAGAGTATGTCCTGTGAGCCACAGGATAATGAACACGCCGGAGAAGGCGAACATCAGCGAGGTCATGATGATGGCGGGATAGGTGTAGCTTTCGAACTGCGCCGCCATGACGATATAGACGAGGATGATGATGAGCACGGCAAGGGTGAGGAGGTCGCGGAAGGAGTCCTGCTGGTCCTCGTAGCTGCCCGAGAGCTGTATGTTGACTCCCTGGGGAATGTCCATCTCCTCGAGCCGGGCCATGGAGGTCTCGACAATCTCGCTCATGGGGACGTCCTGGACGAAGGTGCTGACGGTGACTATACGCTCGCGGTCCTTGCGCTCGATGGTGGGCGGCGAGAAGCGCTCGACGACTTTGCCGACGTCGCGGACGCGCACGGCGTTGCCTGCCGAGTTGTAGATGAGGATGTTCTCGATGTCCTCGAGGGAGGTGCGGTGTTCGGGGGCGTACATGACCTTGATGTCGTATTCCTCACCGTCCTCGCGGAACTGCGAGGCGAGCTGACCGTTGATGCGGTTGCGCAGGTAGTTCGCCGCCGTGGAGAGGTTGAGCCCGTAGAGGGCGAGTTTCTCGCGGTCGAAGTCGACCTGATATTCGGGCTGGTAGTCGGAACGTGAGATGAGGACGTCGGCTGTGCCTGGAATCTCGCGCAGCATGTTCTGGAGCATGCGTGCCACGGAGTCGGTCTCCGTGAAGTCGTAGCCGTAGATTTCATAGTCGATGGTAGCCTGACCGCCCATGCTGCCGCCCATGCCGCCGACAGAGACCTGTGCCTTCTTGAATTCGGGGAATGACTTGAGGTCCTCGCGCATCATGGCTGCAATCTCGGTGACGCTTCTGTCGCGGTCTCCGGGGTCGGTGAGGCGCACGTTCATGGAGATGATGTGCGGACCGTTGTCGCTGAGCGAGGCGAAGGTGTTGTCGCTCGATGCCGAACCGGTGGTATAGTTCAGGACCTGTATTTCCGGATATTTCTCACGCCACAGGTCGGAAAGACGCTTGGTGCTTTCCTGGGCAATCTCGACACGAGTGCCGATGGGCAGCTCGAGGCTTACGCGCATACGGGCGTCGTCGGCTGTCGGGAAGAACTCTGTACCCACGCCCTTGATAAGGATGAGCGAGCCGAGGAAGATGCAAAGACAGATGACAATCGTCACGGTCTTGTGGCTTACAACCCAGCCGAGGAGCTTGCCGTAGCCGCGGTCGAAGGCGTCAAGACCCTTGCTGACCGGCGTAAAGAAAACCTTATAGATTTTTCCATGCTTGACATCGCGGCGCAACAGGAGGCTGCAGAGCATAGGAGTGAGCGAGAGGGCGCAGACGGTGGAGATAATCATCATGATTGTCACCATCCAGCCGAGCTGCTGGAAGAGGACGCCGGTCATGCCCTGGACGAGGGTCAGGGGGAAGAATACGGCGATGAGGGTAAGCGTGGACGCTATGACCGATACTGCGACTTCGTTCGTGCCGTGGACGGCAGCCTGCTTGGGGTCGGAACCGCGCTCGATGTGCGTGGTGACGTTCTCAAGCACCACGATGGCATCGTCCAC
>JAGBDG010000215.1 GCA_017937625.1 Muribaculaceae bacterium
ATATCGCGGACGGTCTGTATGTCGCGGTTGTCGCGTATGTCGGCTATGCCCTCGAAAAAGGCAAGCGGCGATGTCATAGCCTTGCGTCGGCGAGCCTCGCGCGTGGCGCCGGCTGGTATGGCAAAAGTTATGCGCCCCGCTTCACGGCTCCAAGCCGACAGCAGATTCCGGCTGTCGCTGAGCCGCACGGTGCGGAGCGCGATACAATGGACAGGTGTCAGCATCTGCTGCCCTGACCGGATTAGAATTCAGCGTTGTTGGGAGTGCGCGGGAAGGGGATGACGTCGCGGATGTTCGTCATGCCCGTAACGAAGAGCACAAGACGCTCGAAACCGAGACCGAAACCGCTGTGAGGCACAGTACCGAAGCGGCGGGTGTCGAGATACCACCACATGTCCTTCATCGGGATGTTGAGCTCCTCGATACGCTTGAGAAGCTTGTCGTAGTCAGCCTCGCGCTCGCTGCCGCCGATAATCTCGCCGATCTGCGGGAAAAGGACGTCCATGGCGCGGACAGTCTTGCCGTCCTCGTTCTGCTTCATGTAGAAAGCCTTTATGTCGCGCGGGTAGTCGGTGAGGATGACAGGGCGCTTGAAGTGCTGCTCCACGAGGTAGCGCTCGTGCTCGCTCTGGAGATCGGTGCCCCAGTCGACGGGGAACTCGAATTTCTTGCCCGATGCCTTGAGGATTTCGACGCCCTCTGTGTATGTAAGGCGGACGAAGTCGTTGTTGAGCACGAACTCGAGCCGGTCGATGAGCTCTTTGTCGAAGTGCTCGGCGAGGAACTCGATGTCGTCGCGGCAGTGGTCGAGCGCGTAGCGGATGCAGTACTTGACGAACTCCTCGGCGAGGTCCATGTTGTCGGTGATGTCGTAGAATGCGATTTCAGGCTCTACCATCCAGAACTCCGAGAGGTGACGGGGAGTATTGGAGTTTTCGGCGCGGAATGTCGGACCGAAAGTGTAGATTGCGCCGAGTGCCGTGGCTCCGAGCTCGCCTTCGAGCTGTCCGCTGACGGTCAGCGCCGTCGGCTTGCCGAAGAAATCCTTGGAGTAGTCCACCTTGCCGTCCTCGGTGCGGGGAAGCTTCTCGAGGTCGAGCGTGGTCACCTGGAACATAGCTCCGGCACCCTCGCAGTCGCTCTCGGTGATGAGCGGCGGGTTGAGATAGAAGAAGCCGCGCTCCTGGAAGAACTTGTGGATGGCGAAGGCAAGGGCGCTGCGCACGCGCAGGATGGCGCCGAAAGTGGCGGTGCGGGGGCGCAGATGAGCCTTCTCGCGAAGGAACTCGAGAGTATGTCCTTTCTTCTGCAGAGGATAGGTCTCAGGGTCGGCTGAACCGTAAATCTCGAGAGTATCCGCCTGTACCTCGCAGGTCTGACCTTTGCCCATCGACTCGACGAGCTTGCCGGTGACGTGGATGGACGAGCCGGTGGTGACTGCCTTGAGGTCCTCGTCGTTGAACTTGCCGAGGTCGAACACTATCTGAAGATTACGCACTGTGGAGCCGTCGTTGAGTGCGACAAACTGCACGTTTTTGTTTCCGCGGCGGGTGCGTACCCAGCCTTTGACGTCGACCTCTGTTCCGATAAGAGCAGGGTCGAATATATCCGAGATTTTTGTACGTTTCATAGCTTGTTCCATTTAAAGTGCAAATTTACACAAATTCCGCCGAATAGCAATAATGAAAATCAGAGGATATTGCGGAGGACGGTGAAAAGGACGGTCGCGAGGATGATGAGCGAGAGGCACAGCGGACTGACGGCAACGGCATAGAGACGCGGGTTGCTGCGGCGGCGCGCCTCGGCGAAGATATAGAACAACGCGAGAGGCACCGCGAAGAAGATGAAAGGATTGAAACGCCAGGCGGCGCCGAAATTTCCGTGAAGCATAGCGTGGAGGGCGCGCTGCGAGCCGCATCCCGGACAGTCCCAGCCCGTCAGCGCCTTGAAGAGACACACCGGCGCCCCTTGCGACGGGTCGTGGACATAATAATGCGAAAGAACAAGAAAAAGCACGACTGCCGCGGCAATGACAGCTGCGGCAGTCGCTATATATTTCCCTATGCGCGGCATATCAGCCGAAATATATGCTCATGAGCATCACGGGGAAGAAACCGAGCGCTATAGCCGCCATGATAAGCCATGCGGCGACTTCCGACGCTTTCTTCGAGCTCGCCAGATTGCCCTTGGCGTAGAAGGTCGAAACGCATATCGACGCTATCAGCGCGGCGAGGCTTATGGGTGAGCAGCAGCATATCATAAGGAATATGGAAAGTCCTATGTATGTCGGCGGACAA
Source organism: Muribaculaceae bacterium (assembly GCA_017937625.1). Lineage (GTDB taxonomy): Bacteria > Bacteroidota > Bacteroidia > Bacteroidales > Muribaculaceae > CAG-873. The sequence goes on from JAGBDG010000215.1 coordinate 2,298, forward strand.
GGCTCGTCGAGAGCCACGGCGTTCTTGCGGAAATACATCGCGCCCGGAGCGTAGCGCCGGTGCTCTTGTGCAGGTCTTTCCTCGCGCACTTCGGCGCTTTCCTCGCAGACCGTCCGCTCTTCTTCGGTCCCGGCAGCCGGTTCCTCAGCATGAAAAACGGACGCAAGTTCGTCCAGCGAGCCCGCGGGATACCATTTTGGCAGTCCCTCGAACCACACTTTGGTGTTCTCGTTGAATCCCGGCAGCTCGCGCAGCTGCTCTTTCTCGAAGGGACCCTGCTGACGCCCGTCGATATATACCCAGACTTTCATATTGTTCAGAAATGTTTCACTTCCTTACCGACGATAGCCGAAAGGAGTGTGTTTGCAAGACGGGAAGCACCGATGCGGAAATAACGGTTGTCGAGCCATTCGTCGCCGAGTACTTCCTTGATGACGGTATAGTATTTGACTGCGTCCTCTACGGTCGACACGCCTCCGGCTGCCTTGAAGCCCACGCGTGTGCCGGTTTTCTCGTAGTATTCGCGGATGCAGAGTGCCATTACATACGCCGCCTCGAGTGATGCGCCGGGGTACTCCTTGCCGGTCGAAGTCTTGATGAAATCGGCGCCGCTATACATCGAGAGTATCGATGCCTTTTTGATGTTGGCGGCGGTCTTCAGCGCGCCTGTCTCGAGGATGACCTTGAGATGGGCGTCGCGGCAAGCCTCTTTCTGCTCGGTAATCTCGTCGACTACCGACTCGTAGTCCTCGTCAAGGAAATAGCCGAGGTTGAGGACAATGTCGATTTCGTCTGCTCCGTTAGCCACTGCGAGCGACGTCTCGGCAATCTTCACCTCCTCGAACGACTGGCTCGAGGGGAATGCGCCTGAGACGCTTGCAATGCGTACCTCGTCCACTTCAAGGACGGCGCGCACGACGGGGGCGAAATTAGGATAGACACAGATGGCGGCCACGTTGGGCAGGTCGCCGAACTCGTCCTCGAAGTTGTTGACATTCTCCGTGAAGCGAGCCACGGAAGTCTGGCTGTCGGTAGCCTTGAGCGTGGTGAGGTCGATGGTGTTGAAAAGGAAGCGGTAGACGTCCTTGTTGTTGTTCTCGTCGAAATGCTCGTCGATTATTTTCCTGACGGCGGCGGCGACAGCGGCATCGTCTTCTGTGACTGCGCTGCCGGCGATAGCCTGATGATATTTGTCGGTCTGCGGTGTGTCTGCCATAGTTGTATGTTTTATGTTTGTTGTCAGTCTTCTGAAAGTTTCTTGTTGAGCTTATGCCTTTCTCTATCCCTAACGCTTTTCTTGGCGAGGTTGTTGGCAAAAGCCTCCGTGAGGTCGATTCCGTGCTGGTTGGCTATAGCGATTGTCACCCACAGCACATCGGCGAGTTCGTCGGCAAGGTCGAGTTTCTCGCCGGCTTTGACCGACTGCTCGCCGTCGGTACGCGCTATAACCCGCGCCACCTCGCCCGTCTCCTCGGCAAGGATGGCAAGGTTTGTCAGCGGCGAGAAATAACGCACGCCCACGGTGCGTATCCACTCGTCGACAAGCCGCTGGGCGGCGCTCAGAGTCAGCTCTTTGCTCTCGTTTTCGTTCATAAGGCAAATTTACGCCAAATTTCCCGAATCTCCAAAAATGCTTTTGCATCCTTCTTTAACTCCTATTTTGATAAAATATTTAATAAAAACTTCATAAATGCAAAAGTTTTTCTCTATCTTTGTGGCACAAAACGAAACTTTGAGGTTTCATTTGACAAGTTAACCTAAAACTACCATTATGAGAACACTGTCAATACTTCTATCAGCAGTTCTTTCGACAGTTGCATACGCCGGCACTGAGATGAACCTCAACGGCACCGTGTTCGAATGTGACACTGTCTGCCATTACTATATAGGTCCGGGTGTGACACACACCCAGCTGACAATGTCGAACGCCGAAGGACGCCGTGTCGACGTTTTCATAGCCACTCTCGACAAGGACGACCCGACATATCAGCCCCACGTCAGCCCGCGCGTGGAGATAGCCGCCGACCATCCTCCCCAGACCGAGGAAATCTCAAAAACGGCAACCCGCAAGAGCGGCGGCGACCGCCAGTACATAGCCGGCATCAACGCCGACTTCTTCCAGATGGTAGACCACAACCTCAACTACTGGGGCTGGCCCGTCAACGGAACCATCATCGACGGCAAGATAGCGAGCGAGTCGGCATACGACTCCAAGCTTCAGGCAATCGCCATAGGTCCCGATGGGATGTGGATTGACAATACGGGTTGCTTCACCTATACCATAAGCAGTGCCGACGGCGCGCACAGCGTCAACGCCAACCATGTCAATACAGCAAACCGCAACGGCAACGAACTGTATATCTACAATGACTATATGGAAGGCAGAGTCACCACCTCCGCCGACTGGGACAAGGACCTCGTCCTACGTCTTGCCGAAGACTCGCAGTGGGCTGTCAACACGCCCGTGAAATTCGTCGTTGCCGAAGACTGGAAAAACGGAGCGTCGGCAATACCCGAAAACGGCATGGTGCTCACAGCCACCAAGGACTACGAGAACGAATGGCTATACAGCCTCAAGACCGGCGACGAAATCAGCCTGCTCATCGACAAACCTCTCGAGAAAAACGGCAACATACGTCCTGAAATCACACATTTCGTGTCGGGCGACGTACACGTGCTCAACGGCGGCAAGACCGAGTTCTCCCCCGAGCAGTGGTGGTACGGCAGCAACGACCATATCTATCCCATATCCCTCGCCGGATATTCCGCCGACCAGCGCAAGATTGTATATGCCACCGTTGCCCGCAAACCTTCAGTCAACTCGATGGGCGTCACTTACCCCGAGTCTGCCGACCTGATGCGCTACCTCGGCTGCGACGAGGCTCTCAACTTCGACGGCGGCGGCTCCGCAACGATGTACGCAGCTCCCATGGGTGTCGTCAGCTTCATTCTCTATGAAGTCGAGCGTCCCGTGGGCAACGGAATGTACTTTGCCATGGACACGCCAGTCGACAACGAAGTCGCATCCATCCGTTTCCGCGACTACGCCAAAGAGCTCAACTTCCACGGCTTTTTCAAGCCCTGCATCTTAGGCTACAACAAATACGGACAGCTCGTCGACACCGACGTCACCGGCTACGAGATAGCGCCTTCGGACTACTACGAAGTCCGCGACGGCGGCATAGTAGCCGACAAGCCCGGATGCTATGCCCTCAGCGTCAGCAAGAACGGCATGACAGCGTCGATTGCCGTCAATGTCAGCGACTCCGAACTTTCGTCGCCCTGCTCTGTCATCGTCATCGACAGCAAGCACACCGCCATGCCGCGCGTGCAGTCGATGCTCAACGGCACGCTCACCGATATCCCCGCCGGTGTTTTCAGCTGGAAATCGGAAAACCCGTCCGTTGCCGAAATCGACGCCGAAACGGGTTTGATAACCGCTGTGTCGAACGGCACGACCACAGTCTGCGGCACACGAGGCGAGGACAAGATTGAAATACCCGTTTCGGTCGAAAACGCCGCCGCTCCCGTAGTCACTCTCGACAAAGACTTCGGCGATATCTCGTGGGGCGCAACCCTCGACGGTCTCGAGAACCTTACGGTAACACCCGCCGGAGAAGGATGGATCATGACCTTCAACAGCACCCGCCTGCGCGGACTCTGCATGACTGTCGCCAAGGACGTCAGGGTCTACGGTCTGCCCGTATCGGCAGTCTTCGACGTCAACACCAACGGCGGCAAATTCTCTACCGTCCGTATGAGCTTCAGCGATGCCGAAGGAAAAGACTACACGATCGACGCCGAGGATGGCTACAACGACGGCGGGAAAATAACCTTCGACGTCGCCGCAGCCCTCGGCAGCACAGAGTCCTACCTCTATCCCCTGACATTCAAATCGATGGAGATATGTCCGCTGAAGAACGACGACGACTCGAAGGACTACCGCTACGACATCGCCGCCTTCGGCTTCGCATACGACTACGTCGAGACATCGGTCGGCAACGTAGCCGCAAGTCAGCATTACAGCACGCTGCCCCTTACAATTTCCGGCAACACGGTTTCGACCGTCCCCGAGGCGACATCGCTCGAGATATACGCAGCCGACGGCACTCTCGTCAGCTGCTCCGCAGGCAACACTGCCGAGTCGCCCGCTAAGCACGGCATCTATATCGTCCGCGCCACTATGCCCGGCACGGTGATGTCCGCGAAAATCAGACTTTGAAACATCATATTTCACAAATAACGTTATCACATGAAAAAAACTCTACTCCCCCTCTGCCTCATCGCCGCATCGGCAATGTGCGCTAACGCTCAGGGAACCGTCTGGGCGGAAGACAACTTCGACTGGCTCGAATCTTTCAGCACCGAAAACAGCCTCGGCGACCCCGTAGGCACCGATAACGCGGAGACAAAAGGTATCCGTTTCGAAGGCGGCGTAGACGGCACAGGCGACGTCACCTCTTTCTCCGGCGCAATGTGGAACAAACAGGGCTACCGTGTGCGCATGTATCCCCAGTCGGCAATCTACGAAATCTTCGCTCACAAGAACTACCTCTGCATCGGCGGCGACTCCCATGGCTACGGTATCCAGTGGGGCGGTATACGCTGGTACGGCAGCCCCGATGTGAAATGCCCCATCGAAAAGGCTCCAGACATGGCTTACCTCTCTTTCGACTGGTGTCCCTACAAAGATGCCGAAGGCAAATACGACAATACAGAGATTGTCCTTTCGACACGCCCCGCCGACTTCTGGAACAATGCCCTGATAACCCACGACCTCAAAGACGGCGAACCCATGCGATGGATTCATGTGGAAATAGACCTCTACGACACTAAAGGCGGCGTAGACCCGCTTCTGAGCGAGTCGAGCAACTTCATGATCGAGGCTAACGGCACCGACGAGGAACAGCAGAAATGCCAGAAGCGCCGCTTCTACATCGACAACCTCAAGCTCCACAGCGAACCCATGTCGGGCATCGGCAACGTGACCGTCGAGGACGAAAGCGCTCCCGTAGAGTACTACAACCTTCAGGGCGTACGCCTCGAGCAGCCTGCCAAAGGTCTTGTGATCCGCAAGCAGGGCAAGCGCTCGACCACGGTATACTTCAAATAAACAGTATTTTTCTACCCTTCCGCATCGTCTGTCCGTCCGGGCAGGCGATGTTTTTTTTGCGTGCCTTGGGGATTTTTGTTAATTTTGTGCGATATGAGCAACTCCGTCAAACCCAAGAAAGCTCTCGGACAGCATTTCCTCACCGACATGGGGATTGCCGCCCGTATAGCAGCGACTCTCGACGCATACAAGGAGCTTCCCGTGCTGGAAATCGGTCCGGGCACGGGTGTCCTGACGCAGTTCCTCATGGAGAGCCACCCCGCCGACAAGCTAACGCTCGTCGAGATTGACACCGAAAGCGTGGAATGGCTTAAACTCCACCTCCCTCAACCAAATCCACGTATCATTGAGGGCGATTTTCTGACACTGCCCTTCGATGAGATGCTGCCGGGAGTGTCGCCGGCGTGCATTATAGGCAATTATCCATACAACATCTCTTCGCAGATTTTCTTCAAGGTGCTCGACCACAAGGACCGCGTGGCGTGCTGTTCGGGCATGCTTCAGCGGGAGGTCGCCGAGCGTCTTGCTGCGAAGCCAGGTACAAAGGCACGCGGTATTCTCAGCGTGCTTCTTCAGGCATGGTACGACGTCGAATACCTTTTCACCGTGTCGGAACATGTCTTCAATCCTCCTCCAAAGGTCAAGTCGGGCGTCATACGCATGACGCGCAACAGCGTCACCGACCTCGGATGCGACGAAGCTCTTTTCAAGACTGTGGTAAAAACCACTTTCGGACAGCGCCGCAAGACCATACGCAACTCCGTCAGGGCGCTGCTGCCCCCGCAGTGCAGCCTTGCCGACGACGCTCTGGGTTCACTGCGTCCCGAGCAGCTCTCGGTGGAGCAATTTGTCGAACTCACGCTGCGTGTCGCCGAGATGCGCGGCGCCAACAAGTCCGCGACATGAAAGAATTTTCCGAAGAAGACCTCAGGAACATAGAGGAGACAATAGAACGCGGCGACACCGCCGCGCTCAAGGAGCTTATCTCCGACCTGCACCCCGCCGACATCGCCGAGCTCGTCCAGCAGCTCGACGAGGACAAGGCGATGTACATCTTCAAGCAGCTTGACGAGGACACAGCAGCCGACGTGCTCATGGAGCTCGACGAGGACGAGCGAAAGAAGCTCATCCAGGACATGCCCGCCGAGGAAATCGCCAAGCAGATCGACCACCTCGACACCGACGACGCCGTCGACCTCATACAGCAGCTCGACGAGGAAGACCGCGACGAGGTGCTATCGCACATCGACGACGTGGAGCAGGCGGGAGACATCATCGACCTTCTGAAATATGACGAGGACACCGCCGGCGGTCTCATGGGCACCGAGATGATTGTCGTCAACGAGAACTGGTCGATGCCCGAGTGCATCAAGCAGATGAGGCTGCAGGCTGAGGACATGGACGAAATCTACTACGTCTACGTCGTCGACAACGACTACAAGCTGCGCGGCACCCTCCCGCTGAAGATGATGCTCACCCATCCTTCCGTGTCGAAAATCAAGCACGTCATGGAAGACGAGCCCGTCAGCGTCAAGGCTGAGACGCCAATCGACGAGGTGGTGCTCGACTTCGAGAAATACGACCTTGTGGCGATGCCGGTCGTCGACTCGATAGGCAGGCTCCTCGGACGCATCACCGTCGACGACGTCATGGACCAGGTCCGCGAGGCTAACGAGCGCGACTATCAGCTCGCATCAGGTATCTCCTCGGACGTCGACGCCGACGACTCCGTCATCGCACAGACCAAGGCGCGCATACCCTGGCTCCTCATAGGCATAGGCTCCGGTCTGCTCGCCTCCATCATCCTCGGCACGTTCGAGACGCAGCTTCAGGCTGTCACGGCGCTTGCGCTTTTCATCCCCATTATCGGCGGCACTGGCGGTAACGTCGGCGTGCAGGCGTCGGCTATCGTCGTGCAGGGTCTTGCGAACGGCACGCTCGACATAAAGCACTTTGCCGCACAGCTCGGCAAGGAAATAATCATAGGGCTTCTCAACGCCACGATAATCACAGCCGTCGTGCTCGTCTACAACGTGCTGACGATGCCCGGCGACCTCGCCGTGACGCTTTCTGTCGCCGTGTCGCTGTTCATAGTGGTGATGTTCGCCTCCCTGCTGGGCACCATTGTGCCTCTTACCCTCGAAAAACTCCACATCAATCCTGCGCTCGCCACGGGTCCTTTCATCCAGATATCCAACGACATCGTGGGTCTGCTCATCTACGTCCAGATTGCCACCTTCTTCCTCCGCCACATCAGCGGAATAAGCATCTGATTACTCCAGAAGCCGCTCTATGCGGTTGCCAGGACGGATATTGAGCGAGAAAGCCGCGCTGCGGTGCAGATTCTCGTTGACATAATGAAAATGGTAGCGCTCGCGTCCGAGACAGTCGAGCCTCACCGATGCCGCCGTCGGAGGCTGTCCGCAGCCGTTGCCTGCCGTCAGACGCTCGGTTATGGTGACATCGAAACCGATTATGGTCACGGCAATGCTGTAGGCTCCCGCCGAGCCGACGCCTGTCAGTCCGAAGCGGTAGATGGTCAGCACGCCGTCGTCGCCTACAACGGCTACAATGCCCGGCACAGAAGGCGCCGCATCGAAGATAAGCTCTCCGCCATAAAGGAACTCGCGCGCGGCACTGCGGCGCGAGGGCATGGCGGCAGCTCCAACCACCGCCGCGGCGACGAACGCCGTTATCACATAAAATTCTATTGAATCGAACATATACGGTTCAAAATTAGCAATTCAAAACCGATTCTGCAAAATGATAGGCAAAATACTCACCGACATACGCCGATTCTCGCTCGACATGATAGCACCGCGCACCTGTCCGTGCTGCGGAGCAAGACTATCCGAGACCGAGGACGAGATTTGCCTGCGATGCCTCGTGTCGCTGCCGCGGACAGGATACGCCGGACTCAGGACCCCGCTGCGCGACTTCGTGGACAACGGCTCCGGAGAACCGGGATTCTGTGCTGCATGGTTTTTCTACGACCACACCACGGATTTCGCCGACATCATCCGTTCCGCCAAGTTCGACGACCGTCCGGCATTCGCCCGTGCCCTGGGACGCCTCTATGCGCGCGAGCTGCTTTCCGCCGCCCGCGTCAGCGGCGTGCCGGGACATCTCTCGGATGTGGAAATACTCCTGCCTGTGCCCATGCACTGGTCGAAACTGCTCGGACGCGGCTACAACCAGAGCCGCGAGATAGCCCTCGGCATTTCGGAAGTAACGGGAATTCCCGTAGCCGACAACCTTATAGCAAGGAAACCACACCGCACGCAGAGCCTGCAGAACGCCTCGCGGCGACGCGACAACCTCGTGGGCAAACTTGAAGCAATACGCCCCGGCGAACTCGACGGGGCGCATATAGCCATTGTTGACGATGTCGTTACTACGGGCGCTACTGTCCGCGAATGTGTCCGCGCCCTGTCGGTATCGGGAGCGCGTCCGGCATCTGTCGGGCTGATAGCGCTTGCACGCTCGGCGAATTAGAACGGAGGTCTGCCGCCCGGAGGGGGACCGGGGCGGCCGCCCTGACGCGGTCCGCGCGGTCCGTGGCGGTCAGGACCGCCCATGCCGCCGTCGAACACGTCGGGCTCCTCACCCTTCTTGAACGAGGTGAACCGATAGCTTGCCGACAGCATGAAATAGCGCGTGAGCGAGTTGTAGCGCGTGTCGCTGATGAAGTTGTCGCTGTTGCTGCGCGCCACGTTGGAGCGCTGACCGAGGAGGTCGTATGCGCGGAGAGTCACTGTCGCCGACTTGTCCTTCAGGAACTGGTAGGATATGCTTGCGTTCCACATCCATGTCCTGGTGTCATAGCCCTCGGAGTAGCCCGAAGTAGCCGAGTAGTTGAGGTCGGTGGAGAGAACGATGCCGACAGGAGTGTAGTATGTTCCGTAGAGCGAGCCGCCGTAGGAGTGTACGTTGCGGTTCATGCTGCTCTGGACGGAGTTGTGGACTGTCTGGAAAGAATAGCGCGGACGCAGCTCGAGCTCTGCGCTGGAGGGGCGCCAGGCGAAGCCGAAACTCTCGTTGACGCTGAAATTGCCCGAACGGTAACGTTGGTTCTGGCTGAAGCCTGCCGATGACGAATAGGAAAGGAAGATGTGGTTGTTGAATGTGAACGCCTTGTTGCGGAACGGGAATGAAATCATGTTCATACCCCGGATGCTCCACACGCCGTTGACGTTGTCGTAGGTGGTGGTACGTCCGCCGGTCTGAGGGTCGTTGATTGTCTTGGATACTATGGCGTTCTGGGTCATGTTAGCCATGATCATAGCCATGATTGCCCGCTGCGCCCCGGGGTTGAAATCCTGGAAACGCACGTTCAGATTGTGGTTGAACGAAGGCTTCAGCGACGGGTTGCCGACCACGATGTTCAGCGGGTTCGACATGTCGGCGACGGGCTGCAGCTGCGTCATCGACGGCTGCGACGAGCGTCCGTTGTAGAAAGCGTTGACGCTGCGCGTCTTCGACATCTTCAGGCGGTAGCGCAGGAAGGGCGCGAAGTTGAGCACGTTGCGGCGCGGAATGTTCTTCGCCGAGTTGATAAGGTTCTCCGACTTCGACGACTGAGGCACAAGCGACAGACCGACATTGAGGTTGCTGTTCTTGGTGACGTGGCGGTAGCCGATGCGCACCGAGTTCTCCATGAAGTCGTTGCGGAAACGGTTCGAAAGGTCCTCGTTGAGCACGAGCTCCTCCTCGGGTGTGCCGGGAAAAAGACGGTCGTAGGTAAGCTTGTCGGCATTGTTCCAGCGGTAGGCGAAGCGGTACTCGAAAGTGAGGTAGTTGCCCTTTGCGACATCTCCCAGAGGCTCGGTCCAGCTCAGGCGCGTGGTCAGCGAATTGCTCCACGTGTGGTTGTCGGCATACTGGTCATAGATGTCGGTAGAGTCGTTGAAGAGATAGAAGATATTGCGCGAGTAGCTGTCCTCGTTCTCGCGGAGATTGCTCAGACTGTAGTTAGCCATGACTGAGAACGAGCGCCCGCGGCGCGCGCGGAACTTGTGCGTGTAGATGAGCCTTCCGCCGAATTCGAACGAATGACCGTCCGACTGCGAGCTGTTCATGCTCTGATTGACGCGCCTGTCCATGTCGGCGTAGGCGTATGTCATCGACGAGTCGGCGGATGCCGAGTTATTGTAGTTCAGCGAGATATTGGGTCGGAACTCGAGAGTGTTGAAGCTGTCGGGATTCCAGAGCACGCGGAAATCGGCGCGGAAGTTGTGACCTTTGTCGCGGCTGCGTTTCGCCGACTGCTCAAGCGACGTGCTGTCCGTGAACAGATACTGGCGCTCGGCAGTGGTGCGAGTGTCGCGGTCGGTATGGCTGTACATCACGTCGCCGCCCACGCGGAAAATCTCCTCGTTGCCGATATTGAAATTGAGACCGAGCGACTGCGACGTAGTTATGCCGTTGTCGCCTCCGAAGCGGCGGAAACGTCCGCCGGCGCCATCGGCGAACCCCGGTTCGTTGATGTTGTTGGCACCGCCGAGAATGGTCAGCTGGTTGCCGTTCCAGAAGCGGTTGACGGTGAAGTTGCCCTTGTAGCGGTCGTCGGTGCCGTAGCCCGCCTCGACGTTGCCGAACCATCCCTGATTCATGCCCTTCTTGACGGTGAGGTTGATGACGGTCTCGTCATCGCCGTCGTCGACGCCCGTAAGACGAGCGAGGTCGCTCTTGCGGTCGACAACCTGCAGCTTGTCAACCATATTGACAGGCAGGTTCTTCGAGGCGACCGTCGGGTCGTCGCTGAAAAACTCCTTGCCGTCGACAAGAATCTTCTTTACCTCCTTGCCGTTAGCCGTGATCTTGCCGTCGGAGCCGACTTCCACACCCGGAAGACGTTTGAGTAGATCCTCGACCACGGCATTGGGCTGTGTCTTATAGCTGTCGGCGCTGAACTCGACGGTATCCTCCATTACTTTTATGGGAGTGCGGATGCCGGTGACTACGGCGTCCTTGAGGGCGATGGCGCTCTCCGACAGCTCGAAAGGCTTCAGCGTAACGTTCTTGTCGCCTACGGCAATGTCGCGGGTCTGCGTGCTGTAGCCCACATACGATGCTTCTACAATATACTTGCCGGGCTTGACACCCGAAATGGTGAATTTGCCCGCGGCATCGGTTACCGCGCCCTTGACAAGTGCCGAATCTTTCTGCGCGAGTACGCGCACCGACGCTTGAATCAAAGGTTCGCCGGCTGTGTCCTTGAGGCTTCCGCGAATCGTGGCGGCCGTCACGGTCGCCACGCTCAATAATGCAAAAACCATCAAAATAATATTTCTCAATTCTCTCATTTTCATGTTGCAAATTTACGGCAAATGCCATATCCCCGCAAGCCATTGTCTACCTTTGCCCCCAAAAACCCGAAAATTCCCCCGATTTTATCGACAAACGCCCGTCCGGACACAAAAAAGGCAGACAGGAAAAAATTCCCTGCCTGCCATATATGACGAAGCGTAATCAGATTACGTCTTTCTCGGTGGTTTTCAGAGGTTCGGGATGCTTCTCGACGGGTTTGTCCGAAGTCACGCGCTCAAGCCACTTGACCATGCCGAACATCACGCCCATCGATACGAGGCATACGGCGAGGAACACGCCCCATGCATAGCTGACAGGCCATTTGTTGTACATCAGCGGACCAATCCAGAGCATGAGGTTGCCGACAGCCGTAGCGCCAAGCCACAGACCCTGGCAAAGACCCTGCAGATGGCGGGGCGCTACCTTCGACACGAACGACAGACCTAAGGGAGAGATGAAAAGCTCTGCGACGGTGAGGAAGAAATAGAGTGCGATGAGCACCCACGGACCTGCCTTCATGCCTTCCTTGGCAGCTGCGGTCATCTCGCGGAAGGTGTCGCCCGAAGGATAGCCCTTCATTGCGCAATAGACGGCGAGGAACAGATAGGCGAGACCGGCGAGACCCATGCCGATGGCAATCTTGCGCGGTGTCGAGATTTCACGTCCGCGACGGCTCAGCGAGCCGAACAGAAGCATGATGAGAGGCGTCAGGACAATGACGAAGAAAGGATTGACAGCCTGCCAGATTTCGGGCGCTATCTTGTCGGTCTCGACGAAGTCGCGTGCGAAGAGCGACAGCGACGTGCCGTTCTGGTGGAAGGAGAACCAGAAGAAAATTACGATGCCGAGCACTGCGAAGAGAGCCACCATGCGCTGCTTGATTTCCTTAGCCTGTGCCTTGAGCTCTGCGTCGGTGTAGGTCTCGGTCTGAGCCTTGGCGCGCGCTGCCGGCGAGGGAAGCATGCTCTTGGTGAACACGAATATGAGCAGCGAGATCACCATTGCGGCGACGGAGGCTATGAACGAGTAGTGGATGCCCGTGTTGAACACCTCGAGGTACTGGCTGCAGAATGCCTGCAGATCGGTGCCGGCGACATGTCCGGCGGCTGTTGCCACGGCATAGAGGTTCTCCATGTTCTCGGCGTTCATGGTGTCGGTGACGCTGAGGAACTTGTGGCACATCTCGGGGAAGTCGGCGTTGTAGACCATGTTGTGGACCTCAAGCCACCAGCTGCGCAGAAGAGGTGCCACGAAGGGAGCTACGAGACCGCCGATGTTGATGAATACATAGAAAATCTGGAAGCCGGAGTCTCGCTGGGCGCTGTAGCGCGGGTTGTCGTAGAGCTGTCCTACGATAGCCTGCAGGTTGCCCTTGAAAAGACCGTTGCCAAAAGCGATGAGGAAGAGAGCGGCACAGGTGAGCACGAGGAGCCATGTATGGTTGCCGGCGCTGTGGAGGATCGGTATCGAGAGGATGACGTAACCGGCGGTCATGACAATCAGACCATTGATGATGGTGCCTTTGTAATTCTGCGTTTTGTCGGCGATAATACCGCCCACAAGGCTCAGGATGTAGATGCCCGCGTAGAAGAACGAGTAGATCAGCGTACTCGTCTCTCCCGAGAGACCGAATTTCGAACACAGAAACAGAACGAGCACGGCGTTCATGATGTAGTAGCCGAAACGTTCGCCCATGTTGCTCAATGCTGCCGGAATGAGACCGGCGGGATGATTTTTAAACATAGATTAAGGTATGTGGTTTATAAATTATTTTGCTGTGTTGCGGCGCGCGCGATGCTTGCGCAGAACCATTGCCGTGCGTGCGGGCAGATAGAGGGGCAGACGCTCGACGCCGGCTTCGGCATAGAGCGGGTCGGGAATAGTGAAGTGCTCGACGCCCTCGTCGATGTTGCCATAGCCGCCGAAATCGGGGTTGTCGGTGCTGAGCACCACGCTGTAGACGCCGCCGGGAGCGAGCAGTCCGTAGTCGCTGAAGCTCTTGGAGGGGTTGAAGTTGAACACGAACACGAGGTCGCCGCGCATGAAGGCGAGCACCTGGTCGTCGTCCTTGTCCCATAATTTGCGTATTGCTTTAGCCTGGAAGTTCTTGCGGTCGCCCACGAGCTTTATCATGGCGTTGTCGAAGGCGTTGAGGAAGCGGTACTGGAGATCCTGGCGGTCGACAAGATCCCATTGGCGGCGCGCATACTTGTAGCTCCAGCCGTTGCCCTCGCGCGGGAAGTCGATCCATTCGGGATGTCCGAACTCGTTGCCCATGAAGTTGAGGTATCCGCCGTTGATGGTGGCGAGTGTCACCAGGCGTATCATCTTGTGGAGGGCGATGCCGCGCGATACGGTCGGGTCGGTGTCGCCCACCATCATGTGCCAGTACATTGCCGCGTCGATGAGGCGGAAAATCACCGTCTTGTCGCCCACGAGCGCCTGGTCGTGGCTCTCGACGTAGCTGATGGTCTTCTCGTCGGCGCGGCGGTTGGTGAGCTCCCAGAAAATCGAGGTAGGATGCCAGTCCTCGTCCTTTTTCTCCTTGAGCGTCTTGATCCAGTAGTCGGGGATGCCCATTGCCATGCGGTAGTCGAAGCCTATGCCGCCGGCATCGAAAGGCAGCGCGAGACCCGGCATGCCGCTCATTTCCTCGGCGATGGTGATGGCACCGGGCTTCACCTCGTGGATGAGCTTGTTGGCGAGGGTGAGGTATGTTATGGCGTCGGTGTCCTGACCGCCGTCGTAGTAGTCGGAGTAGCTTCCGAAAGCCTTGCCCAGACCGTGGTCGTAGTACAGCATCGACGTGACGCCGTCGAAGCGGAAGCCGTCGAAATGGTATTCCTCAAGCCAGAACTTGCAGTTCGACAGGAGGAAGTGGAGCACTTCGTTCTTGCCGTAGTCGAAGCACAGCGAGTCCCACGCGGGATGCTCGCGGCGCGAGGCATCGGAGTGGAAGTACTGGTCGGGGGTGCCGTCGAGACGTCCAAGTCCCTCGTTCTCGTTCTTTACTGCGTGCGAGTGAACGATATCCATGATTACGGCTATACCGCGGCGATGTGCGTCGTCGATAAGCGCCTTGAGCTGCTCGGGAGTGCCGAAACGGCTCGACGCGGCGAAGAAGTTCGACACATGGTAGCCGAAGGATCCGTAGTAGGGATGCTCCTGGATAGCCATGATCTGTATGGCGTTATAGCCGTCGGCGGCTATGCGCGGCAGGACGTTGGTGCGGAACTCGTCGTAGGTTCCCACGCCCTCGAACTGCTGCGCCATGCCGATGTGGCATTCATAGATAAGGAGGGGTGCGGTATCGGGGTGGAAAGCCTTGTCGTGCCAGCGGTAGGCGCGTGCGGGAGCATGGACCTGCGCGGAAAAGATAGCCGTTTTCTCGTCCTGCACCACGCGGTCGGCGTATGCGGGGATGCGCTCGCCGCGACCACCGTTCCAGCTTACTATCATCTTGTAGAGCTGTCCTTCTTTTATTGCGTCGGCAGCGAAAGTTCCTTCCCAGACGCCCGACAGTCCGCCGCCCACGCGGTGGAGCTCATACTCGGGCTGCTCTTTCCAGTCGGAGAAATCGCCGACAAGACATATTCCGGTAGCGTTTGGAGCCCATTCGCGGAACACCCAGCTGCCGTCCTTCTGGCGGTGCAGACCGAAATACTTGTGCGCGTTGGCGAAATCGCTCAGAGAGCCGGAGGCGCTGGTCAGCTCTTTTTCTTTCCGGACGGCGTCCTGGTGTCGTCCTTCGATGGCGCCGGCGTACGGTTTGAGCCAGGGGTCGTCCTTGAGTATCTTTAACATTCGTGCCATAAGTTTCTTATATATTTTAGGAGATGATTATTCTTTCTATTTGCGTCCGAAGTCGGCGGGAATCTCGCCCCACTCCTCGGTTTTCCATTTCAGTATCGGATTCTTAATCGGACCGTTCGCGGCGAGCCATGCGTCGGCTCTTGCGAGCAGGTCGAGCACCGGCGCAGTCTTCGGGGTGCGCTGGAGCGTGGTTTTCGACGCTCCGCGCTTCAGCCATGCGAAGTTGTTGCGGCTGTCGGTGTATATAGGTGTGGTGGTGTCGCCTTTTTTCTGAAGAAGGGCGGCAAGGTGGATAATGGCGAGGTATTCGGCTATGTTGTTGGTGCCCGTGAGCGGCGTCTTGTCGCCTACGCGGAACACCTCGGCGCCGTCCGAAAGCCTCACCGCGCGGTATTCCATCCGTCCCGGGTTGCCGGCACAGGCGCCGTCGGTGGCTATGGCGTCCATTCTGACGCCCGGTATGTGGCTGTAATCGCGCACCTGCGGCAGCGGAGCCGCGGTGGCTGAACGGTGTGTCGCCGCATGGTTCACTATGGCGCGCATGATGTCGAGTTGCTCGCCGGGGTCGCCGCGATACGCCGCCACGGCCTCCTCTCGGGTCTTGAAGCTCTTGTATCTCGCGCCGGGAAAGCCGTCGACTTGCGGCTGGCAGTCCTCCCAGCGGTCGTAGACCCCCGGCTCGACGCCTATCCACACGCTATAATATCTCTTTCCCGCCATAATTATCAGGAGAACTGTACTATAAGGTTAATGTCCACGTAGCGTCTGCCGAGCATCCGCGCCACGTCGCGGTTGACGCACTTGCCCAGGAAGGTGAACGCAGCCGACCGCAGCCCGGCATTGATCTGCAGGGCGTTGGCGACGCCGTCGCACACCATTATCTCGTCGAGCATGGTTATGAAGGTGTTGCTCAGCGCCATCGCCACAGTGCGGGGCACGGCGTTGCCTGCGTTGACATAGCACAGTCGGACAGGGGCGTTGTATTCGTTGTCGGAAGGCGACGCGAGGTTGAGGTCTATCACCTGCATGCTCGGGAAAGCCTTGCCGGGATTGCTGCAGAGGTCGAAGCAGATGACGCCGCGCTTCATCAGCCCGACGAGCGTCGAGTCGATGGCGGCGGCTTTGCCTCCGTCGGTGGCGACGATGATGTCGGCTGTGCGCAGACCGCTCTCGAACACTCGCGGATGGAGCGTCGAGCCGCTGGCGCCGGGACCAAGCAGACGCAGCGCCTCGCGAAGGCGGTAGACGTTGTTGTCGAAGATTCTCACTGTCGCGCCCAGACCTATGGCGCTCTGCGCGGCGGCGCATGCCGCCATGTCGGAGCCTATAATCATCACCTCGCACGGGTTGATGCCGGCTACGCCGCCCAGAAGTATGCCTTTGCCGTGGATGGCGTCGGCGAGGAGCGACGAAGCGATGGCTATTGCGGCACGTCCGTCGATTTCGCGTAGAATGTCGACGAAAGGCTTGCGCCCGGAGTCATCGGTGAGGCGGTCGAGAGCGAGGGCTATGACATGCCTGTCGAGAAGCACCTTGAGCATGGGTGTATCCTCTTCGGAAGTATTGAGGAAGGTGAGCAGAAGGCATCCGCGCTTGAGCTTGGCTGCGTCGCGTGCGCTCAGCGCCGAGAGGCACACCACGATGTCGGTGGCAAGAGCCTCGTCGCGGCTCACTATTTCGGCACCGCAGCGGCTGTAGTCGTTGTCGCCGTAATGGATGTGCGATGCGGCGCCTTCTTCCATGAGCACGCGGAAGCCGCGCGACACGAGCATGCCGGCGCCTTCGGGCGTCAGGGGGAAACGGTGGTCGAGCACGCCGTTGGAGGCAGGCAGACCGACGGTCGTCTGGCGGACGGTCGTAGCCGCCCGGAGCACTTCTTCCAAAGGTATGGGGGCTTCCATATCAGGGTCTGTCTATTTCGTTTTCAAATTGCCGGACAAACGCCGCGACGCTCTCGTCTATCTCCTCGCGGCTCTCGAGCCTGTCGGAGCAGAACGTGGCGTGCGCCCGCCCGTAGTACGGCGCCCGTGCCGAACCCATCTCCTCTACCTTGCGGGCGAGCGCGGCGGGGTCGGAAAGAAGGGCGTCGACAAGCGGACGCTGACCCGGCGCCAGACGGAGCCGGCGCAGTATCACATCGGGCGAAGCCTCGAGATTCACTACCAGACCGGTAGAGAGCATGAAGTCCATGTTGTCGCCCTGGCACGGCGTACC
>JAGBDG010000216.1 GCA_017937625.1 Muribaculaceae bacterium
ACCGCGGTTGCGGACGTCGCCGCCGTTGATGTAGGGAGCGCCCGTACCGTAGGAAGCGAGGATAGGAGCCACTACAAGCCAGTCTTTTGTGGTCTTGTTGTAGTAGTCGAAGTTCACGCCCAGGCGTCCGTGGAGGAAGCGAGCGTCGAAACCGAGGTCAAGCTGCTCCGACTTCTCCCATGTGATATCGGTGTTGGCGAGCTTGTCGGGATATGAGCCTGTCACCTTGTCGAGGTGGTTGCTGCCGAAGAAATAGTTTGCACCGCCTATTGCAATCGTCGTCAGATACTGGAAGGGATTGATGTTGCAGTTACCGTTGCGACCCCACGACACGCGGATCTTGAACTGGTCGAGCCAGTTGCGCTGCGAAGCCATGAAATTCTCGTTGGCGAGGTTCCAGCCTGCCGATACCGAGGGGAAGTAGCCCCAGCGGTGACCTTTGGCGAAGTTGGAGCTGCCGTCGGCGCGGAGAGTGACAGTTGCCATATACTTGCCGTCGAAGTCGTAGTTGGCTCGTCCGAAGTAGCTTACGAGTGAGCCTTTGCCTACCGGAGCGCCCCATACGGTAGTATTGGTAGGATAGACTGTCGGACAGTTGCTCAGCCATGCGTGCTTGAAGTCGGAGAAAGCCGAGTTGATGTTCGAGCCGCCTGTGCCTTCGCCGTAGCCCCAGCGCTCGGCTGTCATGCCGACCATGGCGCTGATGTTGTGGAGATTGTTGACGGTGAAAGAGTATGTAAGAGTGTTGTCCCAAGCCCATGAGTAGTCGGAGCCAGCGTTCTGTGTCGTCACGTCGTTGGCGTTCTGGGCGAGAGGACCGTAGTTGTAGGCGGCACGGAAAGTACGGCTCGTGTAGCTGTTGTAGCCGATGCCGAACTGCGTGCGGAAGATAAGGTTCTTTATCGGCTGGATGGTCAGGTAGAAGTTGCCGCGCGCCATATAGTTCTTTTCGTCCTGGTCACGTCCCTGGAGCATGAGCATCAGCAGCGGGTTGACGCGCATGTTCGACCACGAGAGGATACCGGGGTTGAAATCGGTGCCGTCGGCATTCATCAGGTCCATGATAG
Organism: Muribaculaceae bacterium; assembly: GCA_017937625.1. GTDB lineage: Bacteria > Bacteroidota > Bacteroidia > Bacteroidales > Muribaculaceae > CAG-873. Next base: position 1,068 of record JAGBDG010000216.1, read on the forward strand.
GATATGCTTCCATGGCGTTGCGGAGGTGGTTCCAGTACGGACCGTCCTGCGCCATGCCGAGACCCGAGTTCTTGATGTACGACATCGTGAAGTTCTCGCCTATCTTGATGGCGTCGAAGTCCTTGATGCGGAGGATTGTGTATTCCGAATTCATGCGTGCGTTGTAGCGCTCGTATTTAGACGTGAAATAGTCGCGGCCGACAAGCGATTCCTGCGATGTGTAGCCGATCGACATGGAGTATACCGAGTTTGCGCTGCCGCCGTTGACGCCGAGCGTATAGTTCTGTACGGGAGCGTTCTTGCCTGTTACGGCGTCGATCCAGTTCGTACCCTTGTCGGCACCCGACATATAGGCGTCGTATTTCTCCTGACTCATATAGTCGGTCCAGTTGAAGAAGCCGAGACCGTCGTTGACGGCAGCCTCGTCCATCACTGTCATATATTCCTTGGCTGTGAGAGTCTGGGGCTTCTTGCCCATGTTCTGCCAACCGTAGTAAACGTCGAGGTTCACTGTCGGACGACCTTCCTGACCGTGGCGGGTCGTGACGATGATGACGCCGTTTGCTGCGCGGGCACCGTAGATTGCCGTCGATGCGGCGTCCTTGAGGATGTCGATAGACTCGATGTCGTTGGGGTTGATGGCGTTGAGGTCGCCGCCGACAAGACCGTCGATGATGTAGAGAGGGCTTGCGTCGCCAGTCGTACCGACACCGCGTATTGTCACTGCGAAGCCGTCGCCCGGCTTGCCCGAGTTGCTCTTGATCTGCACGCCCGGAGTCATGCTCTGCAGTGCCGTGAACGCGCTCACATTCGATGTGCGGGCAATATCGGCGCCTTTGACCTGCACCGTCGAGCCGGTGATGAGTTTCTTTTTCTGTGTGCCGTAGCCGATTGCCACAACCTCGTTGAGGCTAACGACGTCTTCTTTCAGCACGATGCGTACTTCGGTCTCGCCCGGATTAATTTTCTTCGTCGCGGGTTCGTAGCCGATGAAGCTCACCGTGATGCTCTCGCCTGCCGGAACAGAAAGGACGAATCTGCCGTCAACGTCCGTTGTGGTGGCTTTCTTCGGGTCCGATTTGAGGCTTACCAGAGCGCCGGGCACGGGCTCGTCTGCCTGGTCGACCACTGTTCCGTTCACTTTGATTTGCTGAGCCAGCAGCTGCATTGTACACAGCAGTACGCAGATCAGCAATGTAAAACGTTTTCTCATAGTTTATAAGGTATTAAATTGATAATGGTTTCGATTTTTTGCCTATGTTCCTGCCCGATATCTCGAGTGTTCCGTTTCCTGACATATTCTTCGTATTTGTCAGATCTACGGTCACTTTACGTGTCTCGCCGGGCTCGAGCGACAGATAGTTGTCCTCCCACATTGCCGGGCAGGCAAGCTCGCCGACATCATTTTTCAGCGCAAGACGCACGAAGAATGCCACATACGGCGACTTGTTCTCGAGGGTCACCTCAAGGGTCTTTCCGTTCATGACTGCTGACGCAATCTCGACATCCGCTTCCGGAAGCTTGGCAAGGTCGCTGAAATCGCCGTGTTTTGCCACAGGTGTCTGCATCCAGTCGGTCTTGTCCCATGCATGCATATCATCGTCGGGCGAGAGCCAGTAGGTGTTGCGGGCGATATTCATGTTATTTTCGTTGTCAAGGCGGAGGAACAGAAATGCCGTGCCTGCCGTAGTCGGCTTGTCGAATACTTTTTCCACGCCGTACGGTGCGACTTTCACCGACCGTTTCTCTGTCCGGCTGTGACCGGCAGCGTCGTAGATTGTCATTGTAGCTGTAGCTTTTGCCTCCTCGCGGGTCTCGTTGACGGCATAGACGGCATGCTTGCCGTAGTCGTATATCAGCTGAAACGGCTTGTTGGCGTTCTTCACCGAATAGTATGCTGCCGTAGGCTGCAGATAGTAATCGTAGAGCTGCCAGTACATCGATGGCCATGCCGAGTTCAGCATCCACTGTATTATGCCCGTCGCACGGGGGACATTCACTCTGAACGCCTCGAACATGGCGCGCGTGCCCTCGTAGTTGACAAGGTCAGCCTTGCCGAGGAAATCCTGAAGATCCGTAGGCTCGCCGTAGCGTTTTGCTATCACATCCTTGAGCACGTCCAGCGAATGCATCGCCTCGCCTGCCGTCGTGCAGTGGTAGTCCCATAGGGTGCCGGGAGTCCGGAGGCTGTCGGCGGGTATCATGCGGCGTATCGATTCCTCAACGGGCAGCTGAGCGCCGATGCCGGTCTCGGTGTTGAAGCCGAAAGCGCCGCCGGGAGCCTTGCTGTCGTACCAGTAGTTGGGAGCCACATATTCGTAGGGACCTGCCATCTTCATACCGGTCTTTCCGGTAAACTCGCTCGTGAGCTCTTTTGCAGCTCCGAGATAGGGACGGTCGTCGATTTCGGGAAGGAATTCGAGATACAGCTGCTCGAGTTCGGGGCGCGGAAGCTTGTCGCTGCCTACGAACCAGCCTATTATCGACGGATGGTTGCGCAGCCAAAGTATTTGGTCCTTGAGCGATTCTGCCGTCAGCTTTATATTTCGTTCCGAGCTTATGCAGCCATAATCGTCGTCGGGACAGCCCATATAGCTCTCCCACTCCCAGAAGCAGCTCCAGCCCGGCAAAGCGAGAAGTCCGTAACGGTCGCAGAGGTCGTAGAGATTCTGCGATGTTCCCCAGAAGTTCTCGAAGCGGACGGCATTAAGGTTCATGTCGCACACCATCTGCAGCTCAGCCTCGTTTCTCTCGGGAGTGTTGCGCAGGAAGATGTCGTCGGTCCAACCGGCGCCGCGCACAAGCACTTTCTCGCCGTTGAGCAGGAAACCGCGGTAGCCATCTTCGGTGAAATAGTCCTCTATCTGGCGGATGCCGAAGTCGACGCTCTCTGTGTCGGACACCTTGCCGTCGACGACAAACTCAAGATTCATGTTGTACATCTCGGGGTTGCCCATGTTGCGGCACCACCATAGACGCGGATTCTTTACATGTAGCGCATGGTCGCCTTCTCCACTTATCTCAACCTGCTTGGTCTCTCCGGGAAAAAGGCTCAGAGGCGCACTGAATGTGCCGTTCTCGAAAGCGCCCCGAAGGATGCCCTCGACAGGATGGTCCGACCTGTTCACAACGTCTGCCACTACTGTCAGCGATGCCTCGTCAAGTGTTTCGGTATTGACCTTCGATCTCACGGCAAGATTCCTGATGTCGACGGCGCCTGTAGTCGAAAGTATGACAGGACGGTATAGACCCATATTCTCGTCGGCGGGACGCGGATTCCAGTCGGCGAAGCCTATGTTGGGGTCGCCCGGCTGAGCGCGGTACACGTCGATGTCGAGAGTATGCTTGCCGCCAGCATAAGGAGTCATGTCAAGCTCGAACTGGCGGAACGGTCCGTAGAGAGTGTCGCGCGATGCTATTTTCTTTCCGTCGATCATGATGTCGGCGCCCCAGCTCAGACCTTCGAGGCTGAGGATAGCGTGACCGTCCTCACCCAGCGCGGGCACTTCTATCGTGCGGCTGTAGCGCCAGGGAGAATCGAACTGTTTCTTGTCGATTTTTTCGTAATTGTCGCTTTCGAGCGCATCGGCATACTTGCCGTTTGCCGTCAGCGTTCCCATGACTGTAGAGGGCACTGTAGCCGGGTATTTCTCATCGCCCGAGCTGAGTGTCCAGCCGTCGGAAAGCACGGTTTTCGACGGACCGGAAGCGCCGCCGCTGCACGATGCGGTCAGCATGAGCAGACCCGCTCCCAATAATAAATAATGTGATGATATTTTCATTGACCGATTGGTTTGATTATTCTTAAAATCAGGAAAGACATTCGACAAGCGCCGATGCGCCCAGAATGGCGGCGTCGCCGCCCGCCGAAGCGCAAATCCTCGTTTTACGCAAGGTCGACTTGTAAGGGTAGACCTCGCCGAGCGTCTTCATCATGTTCTTTTCGAAGAAAGGAAACGCCGCCGCTATGCTTCCGCCGAAAACGATTGCATCGGGAGCGTAGGCGAGCAGGACGGCGCTGACGAGCTTGCCGAGATGCTTGCCGAACTCGTTCCATATCTCCAGCGCCTTCGAGTCGCCGTCGGCGGCGAGCATCGCAGCCTCTTTGCCGGTGATGCCGTGGCAGCGTGTGAAGAACGTGCTGCTGGTGTAGTGCTCGTAGTCAGAGTCGAGATACGGTATTCCGCTCATCTCGCCCGCGCTTGCGTTGACACCGTTGTAAAGCTGTCCATTTATTATTATTCCCATTCCGACACCAGTGCCGAGAGTTATACCCACGACGTTTCGGCAACCGCGGCAGCTGCCGAAACGCGCCTCGCCAAGGGCAAAGCAGTTCGCGTCGTTGTTGACAAAAGCGGGCGTGCCGAAACGGTCTTCAAGATAATCTTTTAGATGTACTTCTTTCCACGACGGTATGTTAAAGACATCGTAGACTATACCTTTTTCCACATCCACCGACGAAGGGACGCCAATTCCTATACCTTTGACGTCAGGGCGCAGACTGCTGGCTATAAGGTCTCCGATACATTCCAGAACATCCTCGGCGGCTCTGTCCGAGGGACACGGCGCCGTATTTTTCACGACGACTGAGTTCCCGTCTATCAGACCCACCCGAATATTGGTTCCACCTAAATCGACTCCGATTTTCATAATATTAGATATTTTTATGCAAAGTTATATTCCGTTTTCTATGTTGTGACAGCTATTTGCGTATATATTTCTTCTTTTTGCGCAAAAATCATCAGAATCTCTACAATTTGTCGCCCAAAATTTGTTCATACAAGTACAATATCGTACATTTGCGCAAAACAACACCACATTTGCGATACCATGATAAAAATTCTCCTCCTTATTGACTATTCCAGCGACTACGACCGACGACTCCTCCGCGGACTTGTCAGATACTCCGAAGAAAAAGGTCCCTGGATGTTCTACCGGCTGCCTTTCTATTTCATAGAGATGTACGGTATGGAGGGTGTCCTCTCGTGGGCGCGCAAATGGAATCCGGACGCCATCATAGGAAAACTCGAGAGCAACACCATCGACCTTCAGAAAGAGCTCAATGTACCCGTCGTGCTCCTCAACTTTCACTGGCGTAGCACAAAATACTCGAATCTCACCGGCGACTACCACGAGGAAGGGCGTATCGCCGCAGGTTTCTTCAAGGAGAAATTCTTCAGCGACTATGCCTTCTTCGGACTCAGCGACGTCGTCTGGTCGGAGGAGCGTCGGGAGGGCTTCGAGCAGGAAGTACGCAATTCCGGAGGCAACTTCTACTGCTTCACCACCCCTGCCGTCGACGACGAGATGCGCGCCGGCGTGGCGCGGTGGCTCGAGGAACTGCCTAAGCCCATCGCGCTTTTCTGCTGCGACGACGAGCGCGCCCTCTTCGTGTCGGAGACCTGCAAGATGCTCAACATCGCCATTCCCAACGAAATCTCGCTCCTCGGCGTGGACAACGACGAGCTGATGTGCGCCATCTCCGACCCGCCGATATCGTCGATTCCTCTCCTTGTCGAGGAGGGTGGCTATGCCATGGCCGAGCTGCTCGAGCGCCAGATTGTAGGCGAGGACTGCACGGCGTTCAATCTGAAAGTAATGCCCGGCGAAATCATCGAACGCCGCTCAACTGACCGCTACAATATCCTTGACGAGAATATTCTGAAGGTTGTGCGCTACATCAACGACAAATACACGTCTTCCGACCTCGACACCACAAGGCTGCTCCAGCTCGTACCGCTGTCGCGCCGCAACCTCGAGACGAAGTTCAAGCGCACGATGGGAGTGTCTATCTACAGCTATATTCTCGAGCGGCGCTGCGACAGGCTCGCGCAGCTGCTCACAAGCACACGCATGGATCTTGCCGACGCCGCCATAGAGGCAGGATTCAGCAGCTACAGCAATCTGTCGCGCATTTTTAAGGAACGCAAAGGGCTCACGCCCTCAGAATACCGCCGCAAGTTCAGCAAATGACAGCTCAGATGAGCACGCGGTGGTACTTGTAGTACTCGCGGAACTCCTTGGGCGAACGTCCTTTCTTTTTCTTGAAGATGCGGTTGAAATAGCTGACATTGTTGAAGCCGCATGAATAACATATCTCCGATACCGACGTGGTGCTGTCTATCAGAGCACGTGTCGCAAAACCCAGACGCACATCTATTATATATTCCGATACAAGTTTTCCGGTACGGAGCTTGAAAAAACGACTGAATGCCGTAGGCGTCATGCCAGCCAGACCTGCAAGCTGGTTCAGCGTTATCTCATGCCGGTAGTTGTCGACAATATACTTCTGCACCTTGGTAACGCGCCGCGAGTCCGAGCCCGTAGGCAGTTTTGCAAAAGGAGCTGTAGCGAGGATTGTGTATTCATCGGTCGTCGCAAGCTCGTGAAGTATTGTCAGAAGCTCGATGAAACGGTAGAAGTCGCCCTGCATCGTCACAAGGCGCTCCAGGCGGTGGAAAACGCGCATTATGCAGTGCTGCGAGAAAGCTATGCCCTGTACCGATTTCGCAAGCATGTCGCGTATCGCCGACATCTGGTTCTTGCTCATAAACGACTCGCCGAACAGGTTCGAAGCGAACTGGATGGTTATCTCCCTGATTTTGCCCGACTGGCAGTTGTTCTGCTCCCAGGCGTGCTCTATGCCTCCGCCGACAAGCACAAGGTCATAGTCGCCTATCGTCGTCACCGAGTCGCCCACGATTCTCGCGGCACCAGCACAGCCCGACACGAAATTAAGCTCGAACTCGTCGTGACGGTGTATGGGATAGTTGAATCTGTCCTTGTAGCGGTCAACTATGTAGAAGCAGTCTTTGTCGGACAGAGGGGTGATTTCGGTAATGATTTCAGGAGATGTTTTAGCCATGGTACAAGCGATTGAAGGTTCCGATGGTAAAATTATGAATTTTTTGCTTGCCTGCAAACTTCTGATGTCAAAACTTTAGCAATATTGTTCTATTTTTCCGTTGATATTATACATAATTTTGTACACCAAACCGCCATATCATTATAACCAATCAGATGCACATACACCTTAAATGCCTTGCAGCGGCTGCCATTGCTGCCCTTTCATTGACGGCACACGCCGAAAAAGTCCATATTTCCACACCCGGAACCTCGCTCCTTCTCGACGCAACAGAAGGCAAGCCTCTGAAATTTGTTTACTACGGCGACGCGCTTACCAACGCCGACATCGCCAACATCGACGCCGCTGGCACTCCATCGTTCAACGCTTATCCCGTCTACGGCAACAATCCCGACAAGGAGACGGCATTCCGCGCCGTACACTCCGACGGAGGCATGATTACCGAAATGAAGGTGACCGGCGTCACCAAGACAGCTGCCGACGACGGAGCCTCCGTCACAACCGTGCGGATGGCTGACACTCTCTACCCGTTCTACATCGACGTCAACTACCGCACTTATCCCGACGAGGACGTCATAGAGACATGGACGGAATATACCAATAAGGAAAAAGGCAGCGTGCAGCTCACGCGTTTCATGTCGGCATACCTCCCTATCCGCCGCTCCGATGTTCATGTCTCGCAGCTCTACGGCTCTTGGGCTAACGAAGGAATCGTCGAGGAGGCGCCGCTGCCCCACGGCGTCAAGATGATAAAGAACACCGACGGCACGCGCAACTCGCACACGTCGCACGGCGAGGTGATGATCTCTCTCGACGGCAAGGCTCGCGAGAACGAAGGACGCGTCATCGGCGCGGCGCTCTGCTACGGCGGCAACTACAAGCTGATGTTCGACACCGACGACTCCGACTACCACCACTTCTTCGCCGGCATATACGAGGACAACTCGCCCTATACTCTCGCCAAAGGCGAGACTTTCGTCACTCCCCCGCTCGCGCTGACGTACAGCGACGAAGGTCTGAGTGGAGCGAGCCGCAGCTTCCACCGCTGGGGGCGCAACCACAAGCTCGCCCACGGCAAAGACCTGCGCAAGATTCTCCTCAACAGCTGGGAAGGAGTCTACTTCGACATCAACGAGGAAGGAATGCAGCAGATGATGTCCGACATTGCCTCGATGGGCGGCGAGCTCTTCGTCATGGACGACGGTTGGTTCGGCAACAAATACAAGCGCGCCACCGACAACAGCAGTCTCGGCGACTGGACGGTCGACACCGCCAAGCTTCCCCACGGCATCAAGGGACTATGCGACGCGGCTCGCGAGCGCGGCATCCGTTTCGGCATCTGGCTCGAGCCCGAAATGACGAACTCCGTGTCGGAGCTCTATGAGAAACATCCCGAGTACGTCATCAAGAATCCCAAGCGCGACGCCATCCAGGGGCGCGGCGGCACTCAGCTCGTCCTCGATCTTTCCAACCCCAAGGTTCAGGACCTGGTCTTCAACATCGTCGACACTCTCATGACCGCTTACCCGCAGATAGACTATATCAAGTGGGACGCCAACGCACCCATCATGAACCACGGCTCGCAGTATCTTACCGCCGACAAGCAGAGCCACCTCTACATCGACTATCACAAAGGATTCGAGCAGACTCTCAAGCGCATCCGCAGCAAATACCCTGACGTGACAATTCAGGCATGCGCGAGCGGCGGCGGACGTGCCAACTGGGGCGTTCTTCCCTACTTCGACGAATTCTGGGTGTCGGACAACACCGACGCACTCCAGCGCATCTATATGCAGTGGGGCACGAGCTACTTCTTCCCCGCCATCGCCATGGCATCGCACATCTCCGCGTCGCCCAACCATCAGACCAACCGCCTCGTACCCCTCAAGTTCCGCACCGACGTGGCAATGAGCGGAAGGCTCGGCATGGAAATCCAGCCCAAGAACATGACAGAAAAGGAAAAAGAGCAGACAAAGAAAGCTATCGCCGACTACAAGCTCATCCGCCCTGTCGTTCAGCATGGCGACATCTACCGCCTCCTCTCGCCCTACGACCGCAAGGGCGCTGCTTCCCTCATGTACGTCACTCCGGAAAAGGATAAGGCTGCATTCTACTGGTGGAAGACCGAAACTTTCTGCAACCAGCAGCTGCCGCGTGTCACCATGGCTGGTCTCGATCCCGCCAAAACATACACAATCCGAGAGCTTAACCGCGTCGACACCGTTCCCCTTCCTTTCGAAGGCAAGTCGTTCACCGGCGAGTTCCTTATGTCGAACGGTCTCGAGATGCCTCTCACCCATACCGTAGAGTGGAACGACCGCAACGACTACTCCTCGCGCGTTCTTATCCTCGAAGCGAAATAAAACCCGAACCAAGATTCAAGCGGCGCTCCGGCGCCGTTTTTTTTGCTAAATAATTGAAAAATCGAAGCTGGTAAAGCAAAAAATTCTATCTTTGCAAAAAATCATAACTAATTTCACTACTTATATCATACTTATGAACAAACTGCTTTACATCGCAGCTCCCGCAGTCTTCATGCTCGCCTCGTGCGCAGGCGGACCGCAGGAGCTATCATCTCCCTCCGGTAACATAAAGCTGAATTTCCGGCTCACCGACGCCGGACAGCCCGAATACTCAGTCACATTCGACGGTGAGGAAATTGTCTGCCCCTCTACAATGGGATTTGAGCTGGTCAACGGCGAAAACATCGCACAGGGCTTCAAGGTCGACAAAGTGACACGCACCTCATCCGACTCCTATTGGGTTCCCGTATGGGGCGAGAACGACAGCATCCGCGACAACTACAACGCCATGACCGTGGCAATGACCGACAAGTCAGGCGTCAAGATGGACATCGAGTTCCGCGTGTTCGACGACGGCGCGGCATTCCGCTATATCTTCCCCGAACAGGCGACCAAGACCATAGAAATCAAGGAAGAGCTCTCGGAGTTCGCCATGGGAGGCGATTACACCGCATGGTGGATTCCCGGCGACTACGACACTCAGGAATACGAGTACAACCGCTCGAAACTCAGCGAGATCCGCAGCTTCTCCGAGGCTTCGAAAATCGAGAACGTCGCCCAGACAGGTTTCTCGCCCACAGGCGTACAGACATCGCTCATGCTCAAGACTCCTTCGGGCAAGTACCTCAACCTCCACGAGGCTGCGCTGGTCGACTATCCCGCCATGCACCTCAACCTCAACGATACCACAATGGTATTCACATCGTGGCTCACACCCGGACGAGGCGAGGCTAAGGCTGTCGTCAACACTCCGTTCAAGACTCCCTGGCGTGTAATCATGGCTTCCGAAAAAGCGACAGGCATCCTCGCCACCGACATCATCTACAACCTAAACGAGCCCAACGCCCTCGAGGATGTGTCGTGGATACACCCGACTAAATATATGGGCGTATGGTGGGAGATGATTACCGGCAAGACTTCCTGGTCGTACACCGACGCGCACGACTTCGACCTCGCCACATTCGACTACTCCAAGGCCAAGCCCAACGGAACACACGGAGCTACGACAGAGAACGTCAAGCGCTACATCGACTTCGCCGCCGAAAACGGCTTCGACGAGCTCCTTATCGAAGGATGGAACGTCGGATGGGAAGACTGGTTCGGCAAGGAGAAAGACTATGTCTTCGATTTCGTGACTCCTTATCCCGACTTCGACATCGAGGAACTCAACAACTATGCTCATTCCAAGGGCATCAAGCTCATGATGCACCACGAGACTTCGGGCAGCATCCCCAACTACGAAAAGCACATGGACGCCGCTTACGACCTCATGAACAAGTACGGCTATGACGCCGTCAAGAGCGGTTATGTCGGCCACATCCTCCCGAAGGGCGAGACACACTACAGCCAGTGGACCAACAACCACTATCTCAATGCTATCAAGAAGGCTGCTGAGAAAAAGATTATGGTCAACGCCCACGAGGCTGTCCGCCCCACCGGTCTTGCCCGTACATATCCTAACCTCGTAGGCAATGAGAGCGCCATGGGTACCGAATACCGCAACATGAAGCCCTCGCACGAGGCAATACTTCCATTCACCCGTCTCAAAGGCGGTCCTATGGACTTCACTCCCGGTATCTTCACCATGGATCTCAGCGAATTCGTTCCCGGCAGCAAGGAACGCAAGCTCGCCACTGTGGCTAACCAGCTCGCGCTCTACGTCACCATGTACTCGCCTCTACAGATGGCTGCTGATCTCCCCGAGAACTATGCCAAGAAGATGGACGCTTTCAAATTTATCAAGGACGTGCCCGTCGACTGGAGCAAGACAATCTATATCGATGCAGAGCCTGCCGAATACATCATCGCTGCCCGCAAGGCTAAAGGCGGCGACAGCTGGTGGGTTGGCGGCATCGCCGACGAAAAGGGCAAGGATTACGACCTCAAGCTCGACTTCCTCGATCCCGACCGCGTCTACACGGCAACTATCTACGCCGACGCTCCCGACGCACACTACCTCACCAATCCTGAGGCTTACGTCATCACCACCACAGAGGTTCGCAAGGGCGACACAATTCCACTGCGCATGGCTCCCGGCGGTGGCGTCGCAATCTCCATCGAATAAAAACAAATGCCGCGCCGACCTACCGACGCGGCATTTTTTATGCCTTTTTTGAATCCGGATTCGCTTAGTCTTTCCTTTCTTCGAGATATTTTTGAAGAGTCGGAATCAAACTTGGAATATCATTCTGAATTACATCCCATAACACCTCAGGACTTACAGTGAAATATCCATGCACCAGAAGATGTCGCATACCGATTATCTCTCTCCAGGGAAGTTCAGGATGGGACTCTCGAAATTCGTAAGTAAGTTTATAAGCAGCCTCTCCAATAATCTCAGTCATCTTTGTGAGACCATAAAACAGAATTCGGTCGTTGAGTATATCTTCATAGGAATGACGGTACTTGGCTTCCTGAAGATTCAACGCCATCTCAAGCATATGCTCTAATCTTCCGTTATCCTTCAAAGGCTCTCTCATAAATCAGTATTCTATCGTTTTCAACGCTCTTTCTGGCAAAAGATTTCAGACCGTTAATATCAACAAGGTCAACCTTGCGTCCGGCAATCTCCGTAAGATCCATAAGCATTCCACCCATCTTAAAGAGAGAGACGATGCCCTTGGAGTGATCATAATCGACAAGAATGTCTATATCGCTTTCAGGAGTATCTTCTCCGCGCGAACATGAGCCGAACAGCCATGCCCTGACAACCGGCTTGTCTTGAAAATATCTCCTGATAGAGGGGAGGAGATTAGAAATTTTTTCACTTATCATTGTCGGAGATATTGAGTGCTTATGTCAAAAAATCCCGCAGGCGTTACTGCTTGCGGGATTCTTATATTTTTGCGGAGCGACCGAGATTCTTGCTGCGCAAGCGCCTGAAGGCGATGACGAACTCTTCTCGTTCTCATCTCGGCATCCTTAAAAAAGGACTCCGTCCATTTTTTGCGGAGCGACCGAGATTCGAACTCGGGAAACGCTTTTGACGTTTACACGCTTTCCAGGCGTGCCTCTTCAGCCACTCGAGCATCGCTCCTTGATTTTTCGTCTGCAAAGTTAGCAATAAATTTCCACATATCACCATCCTGCCGCAATTTTATTCCACAAAATCCTGCTTTGTAAACATAAAAGCATTCGTTTTCACATATTTCTGACAAAAAAATGCCGGCTCTCCAAATACATGGAAAGCCGGCAAAGTTCAAGAGAACGTTTCTGTGCTATTAATCAATCTTGATTTTCATAACATCCGTTCCACGGACCATGATATACATTCCGGAGGTCAGGCGAGCCTCGCCGTAGCGACCGCTGTAGATGTGCAGACCCTGCAGAGTGAATATCTCAACACGGTCATCGCCGTCGACAGCGACATTCTCGATGCCGCTCAGACCGGATACCATGCAGATTGCCTCGACTCCGTTGTTGGCGCGTGCCACAATCTGCGCCGAGCCTTCGCCGACAATAGTCACAAGACCGTTCTGGTCTACCGTAGCGACCTCGCCGCTTATCGATGACGCTTCCTGAACGCTCCATGTCAGAGTCTTGTCTGTCGCATTTTCAGGAAGAACCGTAGCGGTAAGCTGGACTGTCTCGCCAACTTCGCCGCTTATGTCATAGCGGTCGAGACGGACCTCTGCTACCTCGACGGGATTACCTGTGACGCGGCAAGTCGCCGATACACCGTTGGTTGCGGTCACTGTTACTTCCGCGCTTCCAACACCGGTGATAGTCACGAGACCGTTTTCGTCGACAGTAGCGATTTCCGCATCCGACGTGTTCCATGCAATGGTCTTGTCTGTCGCATTTTCAGGAAGAACCGTAGCGGTAAGCTGGACTGTCTCGCCAACTTCGCCCGAAACGCGGCGCGGAGATAAGCTTATATAGGAAACCTCGACAACGGGAGTCTCGACAGTCACCTCGCAGACGGCGCTTACCTCGGCATTCTCGGCGGAAGCTACTGTCACTGTAGCCTTACCGTCGGCGACAAGAGTCACAAGACCGCTCTCGTCAACCGTAGCGACTTCCGGGTTCGATGATGTCCATGTCACGGTCTTGTCCGTAGCGTTCTCAGGAGCGACAGTAGCCGTCAGCTGAACTGTATCGCCGGGCTTGCCCTCTATGGAGGTGCGGTCAAGCACGACGCTCTGCACGGGTATCGTTATTACGGGGTCTGAATCATTCTCAAGACCCGGAGCTGTCCACCTCAGATAAGGATAACCGTCGTTCCGGTCGTTGCGGCGTCCCCATACGGTTTCAAAATCCCGGCCTTCGTATGCAGCGATGGTCTTCATCTCGGCGGTTGTCAGACCAAGTCCCCTGTTGAAAGCGTCCTCAGGCTTGACAAGCATCTCGAAAGCCGCCGACACGAGGTCGCGGTCGTAGATGCTCGAAGCAGGAGTGCTCACACCCCAACCGTACGAGCCACCGACAATTCCTACCAGAGCATTCTCAGGAACGTTCCAGCTCAGGGCAACGGCCGAATAACAATTTACGAACGGTTTTTCGGTCATTGCTGTGATACCGCCGAAGTGTCCGTACTGGCTGAATTTCACACTGCCCGTAGCATAGCAGTTCTCCGTCGTTCCCTGTGCGTAGCCGACAAGACCGCCGACCACGTTGTTGATGGTTTCAATATCGACTGTCGCGTAGCATTCCGATATCTTCGAGCTGGAGTTCGATTGCCCGACGAGACCGCCTATATACCAGTCTGTGGAACCGTATGTGCTGACAATCTTGCCTTCAGCGCCGCACTGCGTCATGGTGCCGTTGAGCTCTCCTGCCAGCAGACCGGTGTTGGCTGTGTTGTTCATTACTATATATGCATGTTTGACAACCACATTCGAGATTGTGGCGTTGGCGCCGGTCTGACCGAATAGTCCGAGTCTGCCGCCGCCGGTGTGCTCGATGTAGATGCCGTCGATTGTGTGACCTTTGCCGTCGAAAGTGCCGTTGAACGCATTACCATCTCTGCCACCTACAGGCACGAAATTTGTCGGTGTCACCGAAATGCCCCAGCTGTCGAAGTCAGCCGTCTCGTTGAGCACGATGTCAGCGCCTAATTCAACGGTCTTGTCGGCGAAGTCCGATTTATCGATGCCTTCGGCTGTGCCGTTCACGATGTTAGCGAAACCGTAGAGCTGGGCCGGAGTTGTGATTGAGTATATCTTGGTGAATTTGTTCTGGAATACACTGTAATCAGGTGCTATGATCTCGCTCCAACGACCATAGAGAGTCGTGTTGGCGTCTATGACACTCTTGCCGAATTCAAAGAGATTTGTCATAGCCTCGTCGGTGTACCATCCCGAGAGAACTTTACCCTCTACCACGGGAGACGCCGGACGCGAGATTGTACTGCCCGCGAATACCTTGAACTCGACAGGATTGCCTATGCCGTCGACAAGAGTGACTGTAAGCGAAGGCTGCTCGCCGGTGGTGAACGACGGATATGCACCCTCGTTATAGAGCCAGCCGCCTTCTACTCCCTTGGCCGCGGCGGCATAGTTGAGGTCGTTGACAAACCGACGGCTCTGCATGTATTCCGTCGTTCTGCCAAGCTTGTAGAACGTGCTGTTGGACGCGCTTACAGGATTCTTGGTTATGTCGTAGAACGTGAAGAAGAAATGCATTGAGTAGGCGAGGGGCTCGGTCTGACCTATAGCCTTACCGCCGAACCAGCTGCCGTTGAAGAACGTCTCGTCCGTAACGCAGTCCCCGACAAGACCTTTGCCTTTCACTTCGGCTGTCGAGTAGCAGGCGTACATGTTGAAGTCGCCGCCGTATGGGCAATAGCCTACAATGCCGCCGAGGTTGGAATATATTGACGAGCTTTCAATCTGTCCGGAAGTCCAGCAGTGCGATATCGAGCTTGCGCCCATGTACTGGTCGCTGTCGTTGTGTATCCTTGTTGCGCCGGCGAGTATGCCCGAATATTCGAGAGCGTTCACCCATGCGTCGACAACGCCGAGATTCTTGATTTCCGCACCTTTGCCAAGCATGCCGAACAGACCCTGGTAAACGGCGTTCGAATCGTCGATGTACATGTTGCTGACGGTGTGCATGCCGCCGTCATAGACGCCGCAGAAGTGAGGTATGTTCCTGTTGTCGTGACCTGGACCCACGTATGCGGCGATAGGCTTCCACGGCGTAGGCATTGCCGAGCCCCAAGACTCCATGGGAGCGTTCAGGGCGATGTCTGCTGTCTGTTTCAGATACTGACCGGAGAAGCTCCAGTTGCGGTTGGCGGCATACGCGAGGTTTTTCAGATGCTCCTTGTCGGCGATGATGAACGGGTTCGCTTCCGTGCCGTCGCCGCCGCCGAAGAGAGGCTGCACATTGGTTGCCTTGGTGTCGGTAGGCGTGGGATATGCGCCGGCATTGTACTGCCAGAGAGCCGTGCCCATCACGGCAGCCATCATGTTGAGAGAATCGACAAATTCCTTCGACTGCATTTCCTCTGTGCTTATGCCGTATGCGCCGTTCTGGTACAGTTCGGTATCGGCATAGAGGTCGGGGTTCTTCGTCGAGTCGTAGTAGCAGTTCGCCATGCGGGCGCCTGCGTTGACAAAGTCAATCGACACGAAGCCGTTGATATGAGTCGGCGTGGCTATCACATCCGACGGAGCCTCGGGAGCCTCGAGCTTGCCTGTTGCATAGCAGTTCAGGATGGTGCCGGGATAGTATTCGCCATACCCAGCGTTCAGACCGTTGTAGGTCACGAACGCCGAAAGGCTTACGCCGTATTCCTCGTTGTAGACATCGCCGGTCGCATAGCACGATTCGATGTGTCCGCGGTTCTCGCTGCAGAAACCTGCACCGCTGTCGGTGGTTACATGAACGTTGCCGGTGGCGTAGCAGTTGTAGATATAGCCGCAGTTAAGACCGATGAAGCCGCCGCCGTCGTTGCCCTGATTGCGTCCCGGAATGATAGTGACAAGCGCCGACGAGCGCGAGTTCCTGATTGTAGGTACTGAGTCGTCGTTGCCTTCCGCCCAAGCCGTCGCGGAGCTCACAAGACCTCCGACGAAAACGCAGCCCGTCGCGGTACCGCCCGCGGAGCAGTCCTCAACGATGCTCGCCGCTTTCAGATGACCCACAAGACATGCGGGATTGCTGTAGGAATAGACGTTCACGTTCGACTCGCAGCTGACAAAACGGCAGCTGTAAGCCTCGCTGACGAGACCCGCCGCAGAGCCTCCGTCCTTTATGTTGCCCGACTTCACATGTCCGTCGATATAAAGGTCGGTGAAAGTGGTGTTGTGTGCCTCGATGGCGAGACCTGCGACTATGGCGCCGCCTATGTTCACGCCTTTCACGTTGAGATTGCGTATCGTCGCTCCGTCAAGACCGCCGAACAGCGCGATGTTGAAAGCGGTGAAATCTATCTGACCGTCGCCGAAGGGGTCGTCGAAGTCGTCAAAATTTGTGGTTCCGCTGAACCAGAGGTCGTGGATTGTGTGTCCGTCGCCGTCGAAGGTGCCCTTGAACCAGTGTTCCTCGGCGTACCATCCGCCGGGATTGGTCTCCTGGTCGTCGTTATTGATGGAATGCGACGCGATGGGAGTCCACACCGGTTTCTGATCGTCAGGAACCGACGGGTCGCTCATCCGTATGTCGGCGGTAAGTTTGAAATACTTGCCCTCGAAGGTCTCGTCGGCATTCGTCCGCTTGGCAAGACCGGCAAGCTCTGCCGCCGTGCCTATCAGATACGGGGAGTCGGCGGTACCGCTGCCCTCCCATTCTGTATCGACAGAACCGTCCCATGCCTCCTGGGCGGAAACAGAGACGGGCGCAAGACCTGCTGATGATATTATCAGCGCTGTTGCACATAGAAATTGTTTCGTCATAATAAAAATGTGGTTGGTGAATGATTGTTTCGGTTTTCGAAAAATATCCCGCAATCGTCATGCGGACGGTTTTCCCTGCCGTCCGCTTCCGCTCAGAACGAAGCTCCGCCCTTGTTGATATATCCCCGCTCGACCGACTTGATGATAAGATCGGCGACATTGACGGCGTTAAGCTTCATGAACAGGCTTTTGCGGTGTGCCTCCACCGTGTTTTCCGACACGAACAGCGCCCCGGCGATTTCCTTTGTGGTCTTTCCGAGCGATATCTGCTGCAGCACTTCCATCTCGCGCTGCGTCGGATGCTTGGAGTCGTCCCCGGCAGACTCCAGCGCGCGCATTGCCTCGTCGCAATAATATCGCTGACCTTTCAGTATTGCCGACATGGCGGCGAGGATATCGGTAGCGCTCCCCGATTTATAGATAATTGCGTCTACGTTGCGCGCCACGATCTTGCGGAGAGTCCATATCTCGTCATGGACAGTACATACTATTATCTTCGCATCCTGATGGCGCGCCCTTATCATTTCTATCAGTACAAAACCGTCGATGTCGGGCAACTCCAGGTCAACGATATAGAAATCGTACCTCTCCCCGGCGTCGAGCCGCGACACAAGGCTTATGGTAGAGCCGTAGTTGTCGATGTCAGTAATCCCGTTCTGCACGAGCATGGCATTAAGCCCTTCGCGGATGAGGTCGTGGTCATCGACGACTGCGATGCTTTTGTTTGATAGTATTGATATATCGGTCATTTTAGGTGGAGGATTTCAACATTAAATAAAATAATGCAAAAATAAAAGCCTCCCCGATTTCAGTCAATTACGGAAATCCGTAGTTTTTGCCGTCAGACGGGCATTCTGACCTCCAGATTTACGGTATAACCGCCGTTTTCATTCACACCTGTGCTGATTTTGCCCTTTATCGCGCCGGCTCGGCGGTTGATAGATTTCAGACCGATGCCGCGGCTGCTTTCCGGTAAGGAAGCAGCTCCCTTGTCTGTGACGGTCATCCTCAGCAGTCCGTCGTTCATCGTCATCTTCACCATAATCTCATCTGTTCCTGAATGTTTCAGCGCGTTTCCTATAGCCTCCTGCGCTATTCTGTAGACCTCGAGAGCGACGTTGTCGGGAACCGTGTTCCAGTCACGGTCGGTCTCCGACTCATAGATTATCGAAGCTTTCGTGTTCTCTGAGCCCGTGAGTTTGCCTATATGGTAACGGAGCACCTCGTCAATCGTCGCATACGCGAATTCCGGCGGCATAAGCTCGTGCGATATGCGGCGCACCGACTCGCGGCACACGTCTATCATCCGCGCAGTGTCCTCGGCTGTCTCTCCGCGGTTCATGCGCATCTGTATCGCCATAAGGTCGTTGCACACGCCGTCGTGCAGCTCGCGTGCCATGCGAGCGCGCTCTGTCTCGAGACCTTCGACATACTGTTCGGTCAGTCGCTGCGAGATATTGGCGCGCACACGGGTGAATTCAACTTCGCGCTCCATGCGGCGGCGGCGCTGACGCGACGCGTAGATTATGAATATAACGGCAAACACCAGCAGGACACCGACTGCGACAGCGAGCCACAGGAGCGTCTTGGCGCGTTTTGCCTCGCTACGGCTGAGGGCAAGCTCGGTCTCCTTTGTCTCGTACTTGACTGTCAGCTCGCGCAGGCTCTCGGCTTTGTCTTTCTCATAAAGGCTGTCGCGTATCTCATTGCTCTTCAGAACTGTCTCATAAGCACGCCTGTAGTCGCCCTTTGCCGCGTACGACAGATGCATGTTGTTATAGCAGTCAAGCTGCACGAAAGGCAGCGCGTCTATACCGTCAAGGTCGAGAATCTTCTGGAAATACTCTATAGCCTTGTCCTGCTCGCCGCTATTTAGAGCGATGGAACACTCCACCTGATAGTAGACCAGACGGCTCATCGTATTCTCTATTTTCGGCAATAGCTCCGTACAGCGCTTCCTCCATGCCGACGTATCGGCTGTCTTGCCCATACGGCTCGACAGCAGCAGCGTGTATGCCGCCGAACGGAAAGCGGCGTCCTCGTTTCCTGCCTCGAGAGCGTTGCCGTATGCCAGACCCTGGTATTCGAGAGCCTTGTCGGTCTCGCCTGTGCCTGTAAGAACCGAACCCGCCACTCCCAATATCTGACTCTTTATATCGGGATTGTTGCCGCGCAGAATCCATTCCGCAGCATGCGACGCGTTGACCGACGCCTCATCCTTGTGTGCCATGTCAAGATTCAGCACCGCAAGATTTATATACAGCGACGCCACTTCCTCTATCGCTTCCTCGTCGGGGTTCTCGCCGAAAATGCCCGACGTAACTATATCGAGCGCCTTCGAATAATGCTCCAGCGCCTCGTCTATCTTGCCTGTGGACCTCAGGAATACACCCTGTCCGGCATGAGTGCCGACTATCATTGTCGGTATCTCCGACCGTTCCGCAAGCTCTATGGCTCGCCCGCACACTATTATAGCCGAATCCGTCTTGCCAATGCTGTGAAGACTGTCCGCCTCGAAACGAAGAGCGGCTATCTCCTCGAGAGCTTCAGTTTCCCCTGCATTTGCCGAGGGTAATATTAATGTAAACAAACACAGCAGAAGTGTTAATGTACGGCGCATAATGGATTGTATATTAGTTACTATTAAGCGTTTTGTGCAAATTTAATAATTAACCGCCGAAATTCCAAAAACTTCCGCTTTTATCCATATTCACGGCATATTTTGCCATTTTACAATTATTGATTATTTTTGCCGTAGAAAGTAAAAGAAGCCATGAATCCCACACCCGTAATTGCCATAGTAGTGCCATGCTACAATGAAGAACAGGCGCTCCCCATCTCCGCGCCCGTCCTCCTCGGAATCATCGACAGACTCATAGAACAGAACCTCGCGTCTGCCGACAGCTACATACTCTGCGTCAACGACGGAAGCACCGACCGCACATGGCAAATAATAGGAGAGCTTCATGCGTCCGACCCGCGCGTCAAGGGTGTTGACCTCACGCACAACCGCGGACATCAGTACGCACTCCTCGCAGGACTCATGAGCGTCATCGACCGCTGCGATGCCGCCGTATCCATCGACGCCGACCTTCAGGACGACCCGGAGGCAATCATTCAGATGGTAAAGGACTTCAACAACGGCAAGGAGATAGTATTCGGCGTTCGCGCGTCAAGGAAAACGGACACTTTCTTCAAGCGTACGAGCGCGCATGCCTTCTACTCTTTCCAGCAGGCGATGGGACTCGAGACAGTCTACGACCACGCCGATTTCCGCCTCATGAGCAACCGCGCTCTCAAGCTCCTCGCCGAATATGAGGAATCTAACATATTCCTTCGCGGAATAGTACCGCAGCTCGGGCTCGACACATCCATAGTGTTCTACGACCGCGCAGGCAGATGTGCCGGAGAATCCAAATATCCCCTGTCGAAGATGCTCGCGCTTTCGGTCAACGGCATCACCTCGTTCTCGGCGCGCCCAATGCGGTGGATATTTTTTATCGGTCTCATCAGCTTCGTGGCTACTCTCGTTGTCAGCGTCTACGTCCTCTTCTCCTATTTCGTAGGACATACAGCCAATCCAGGTTGGGCGTCAATCATGCTCTCGATATGGGGAATCGGAAGCGTGCTGATGATGTCGCTCGGCGTCATAGGCGAATATATCGGTAAAATCTTCATCGAAGTAAAGCACCGCCCCCGCTACGCCATCAAATCCCGGCTCTGGTAATACTTAATTTCTGAAACATAAAGGTCCTTAAGGTCAATAATGACTTTAAGGACACTAATATCAGTGCATAAAAAAAGCCTCCGGGATTTCTCTCGGAGGCTAAGGGGGCGGTTACCTACTTTTCCACTTTCGCAGTATCATCGGCGTGGCGAGGTTTAACTTCTCTGTTCGGAATGGGAAGAGGTGGAGCCCTCGCGCTATTGCCACCTTAATGTCGTTTTTATCTGTCGGCTCTCCGACAGT
>JAGBDG010000217.1 GCA_017937625.1 Muribaculaceae bacterium
GATGTTTCGACATCTTTTAGTACCTTTGCGGCATCGTTGCCGGTTGAAGAAGGCTCTAAGTGCTTAAGTGCTGCCTCGCTTCTTCCGGCTTCGTTTTTGTCCGTGCCGTAAGTCGGGGCCGGTTCCGAGGCTGATTGCCCGCACGACCTCGATAGCGGTAGCCTGCTCCGCGTCCCAAAGACAAACCGCCGGCACGCGGACATTGAAATATTGAAAACTAATAATTCTCTGCGAACTCCGAGTGCTCTGCGAACTCTGAGCTACTTCATAGGCGCCCGCGAGAGCGGTCGCCGATTTACTCGTAACCCTCGCCGCCGCAGGCGCCGGGGGACAGGCGCGCGGACATTGACTTACTGATAATCTACTTATTATTCTCTGCGAACTTTGTGTGTTCACCTCTGCTGTCATAGATAATGTGAGAAATAATTGCGGAATTATTTCTTTAATTCAAAACAATATTCTAATTTTGCAGCGGAACAAAACAATTAAGCAGCATTTACCTAAAACACATGAATATGCAGCAACGAAAATTAAAACTCCGCGACCTCACGCTTCGTGACGGACAGCAGTCATTGTTCGCCACCCGTCTGAGCCAGGCTGAAATCGACAAACTCCTTCCCTACTACGAGAACGCCGGCTTCTATATCATGGAAGTATGGGGCGGTGCCGTACCCGACTCCGTCATGCGCTATCTCGACGAGTCGCCCTGGGACCGTCTGCGTATTATCTCGAAAGCGATGAAGGGCAAATCGCTCCTCTCGGCTCTTTCGCGCGGACGCAACCTTTTCGGATATGTACCCTACCCCGACTACGTGCTCGAGGGATTCTATAAAGAGGCTATCGCCAACGGTCTGAACGTGATGCGTATCTTCGACGCTCTCAACGATATCGACAACGTCAAGGAGTCGATCCGCATGATCAACGAGCTCGGCGGCATCGCTGACGGCGCCGTATGCTATACCGTAGACCCCAAGACCGAGGAAGCTCCCAAGCAGGGATTCTTCGCCCGTCTGTTCGGCAAGAAAGCGGCAGAACCGGAGAAAATCTTCACCGACGAATACTTCGTCAACAAGGCTGTCGAGATGGAACGCCTCGGCGCGAAAATCATCACCCTGAAGGACATGGCAGGTCTTGTAACGCCCTCGCGCGCAGCCTCCATCATATCGAAACTTAAAGCGGCAGTCAAAGTCGACGTAGACTTCCACACCCACTGCACACCGGGCTACGGTCTTGCATCGAGCGTAATGGCAATCATCAACGGCGTCGACATCCTCGACACCAACATCTGGTGGTTCGGCGGCGGCTCGGCAGCTCCCGCTATCGAGCTTATATACGTCTTCGCCAAGAAACTCGGCGTAGAGCTTGACGTCAACATGGAGGCTGTCGGCGAAATCCGCAAACGTCTTCTCGGCGCCCGCCAGTCGCTCAAGCAGTTCGACCTCGGCAAACTCCCCAAGGAATTCGACCCGCTCAACGACAAGCTTCCCGCCGACGTCGAGGCAGAATTCGACCGCGCAGTCGCAGCCGCCAAAGCCGGCGACGAGGCTACTCTGCTCGACGCATGCCACAAGATTGAGGAATACTTCGGTTTCCCCAAACCCAACGAAATCGTCAAGAACGCAGAGGTTCCCGGCGGCATGTACTCCAACATGGTGGCACAGCTCAAGGCTCTCGGCGCCGAAGACCTCCTTGAGGACGCCATGCGCCTCATCCCGATGGTACGCCGCGACGCAGGTCTCGTGCCTCTCGTGACCCCAACGAGCCAGATTGTGGGCAGCCAGGCAGTCAGCGTGGCTCTCGACCGCAAGAAAGGCAATCCCGACTACTCCAACCC
Organism: Muribaculaceae bacterium; assembly: GCA_017937625.1. Lineage (GTDB taxonomy): Bacteria > Bacteroidota > Bacteroidia > Bacteroidales > Muribaculaceae > CAG-873. The sequence goes on from JAGBDG010000217.1 coordinate 1,835, forward strand.
CTCGAACCAGTTCATATCGCTCGTCAAGGGCGAATACGGTCACACTCCCGTACCTGTAGATCCCGCTTTCAGAGAGAAGATCACCGGCAGCCCGGTAGAGAAACCCTACGACGTAAGCACCTACAAGAAGCCCGAGAACCCGCTGCTGCCCGAATACGGCAACGTTCCTCTTGCGAAGAACAACGAGGAAGAGCTCCTTCTCGCCCTCCTGCCTACCGTCGCCAACGGATTCCTGCGCAAGCGCCGCAAAGAGGAATACGAGGCTTCTAACACCGCCAAAGCTCCCGTAGCGGAAGAAAAGGTTGTCGAGGAAGCAGCAGAGCCCATCACCGGTCCGACACTGAACGCTCCTATGGGCGGTCGCGTTGTCGAAATCAAGGTCAAGCCCGGCGAAGCAGTCAAGAAAGGTCAGGTTCTTCTCGTCTACGAGGCAATGAAGATGGAAAACGACGTTCCCGCCGAGCGCGACGGTGTCGTAAAGCGCCTTCTCGTCAAGCCCGACGAAGTAGTCGCCGCTGACCAGGCTTTGGTTGAATTCGAATAATACAGTAACTAAATCCCTCAAGGTTTATAGCCCGTGCGTCCGCCGGGTTATAAACCTTATTTTTAACTACCATGCTCACAAAGAGAACCATTCTGTCTGCCGTTTTACTCATGTCCGTAGTGTCATACGCCGGCATAAACGGACTGAAGGAGAAGCTGAAGGCTATCACAGGCACGAACGATGTTGGCATAGCTCTGATAACATGCTATGGCGACACGGTGTCGCTGAACGGCAGCGACACCTACGACATGGCGAGCGTCTGCAAATTCTTTCAGGCTGCCGCAATTGCAAGCACGACCGATTACGACGAACTGACAGGCACTGAAATCACAATCGACCCGGCAGAGCTCGAGCCGAACACGTGGAGTCCGCTGCGCGCTTCGGCTGGAAAGGAAAAGTTCCGCCTCTCACCCGCGCAGCTGCTGGACTATTCTCTAATGGTGAGCGACAACAATGCCGCCGACATCCTTTCGGACCGCCTGTGTTCTCCGGCTCGCGTCGACAGCATCCTTCGGGCGAAAGACTATCCCGGCGAATACCGCATAGCGTTCACAGAGAAAGAGATGCACGCCGACAGTCTTGGAGCTGTCAACACTTGTTCTCCCGTCGCAGCCGCGGCTGCTATAAACCGCTTCTTCACTGCCGACACAACAGCATCCGCAACGTTGGTCAAGGCGCTGATGTCGCGCGAATCGCCTTTCGGCAAGGAGCGTATAATTGCGGGACTTGTCGGCAAGGACGCCAAAGTGTTCCACAAGACAGGGACCGGATTCAACAGCGACAACGGTACTCCAGCAGCATTGAACGACCTTGCCTTCGTCAGCTTCAAAACCGAATGGGGCTACAGCTGCTATTCGCTCGCAGTGTTCGTACGGAATTTCGGCGGGAGCCGAGCCGAAGGCGAAAAGATGATAGCCGACATATCGGCAGCGGTATGGGACGCCGTGATAGTCAACGAGGTCGAGATGGCAAACAGCCTTGCCCGCGTCCCGGCGAACAAGGTATCGCGCCCGACGGTGACTGTCAGACAGAACACTTGGAAATCTTTATTAGGAGACATGTTCGAGTGCGTGGTCGAGGAAGCGTTCAATCATGCATTAGGCATCGACGAATAACTTTCAGATCATGCTGACACCGTCGATGTCGGCGAGCTGCGAACGAATCTGAGCCTCGAGCGACTGACGGACACTCAAGGTCATGCGGCAGGTATTGTCGAATTCCTGCGACGATATCGCTACCTCCCCGCCTTTAACGAGCTTCATCACGCTGTTCATCGCGACATAGGGAAAGGTGAAAGCGACGTCGTTCATCACATACTTCTGAATTATCTCGGCATCCTCTATGGCAAGTCTCGCTGCCTCACGGTAAGCAGCTATGAGCCCTGATGTGCCAAGTTTTATTCCACCGAAATAACGCACTACGGCGATGACGATGTCGGTCAGTCCGAACGAGTTTATCTGTCCGAGTATAGGCTTTCCGGCAGTTCCGGAGGGCTCGCCATTGTCACTGCTGAGAAAGGTCTTGCGGTCGGCGCCCAACATATACGCCCAGCAGACATGCCGGGCGTCGTGGTATTGTTTCTGATATGCCGCCACAGCTTCCTTAGCCTCCGCGGCTGTCGTTACCGGCACCGCGAAGGCAAGAAAGCGGCTCATCTTCTCGCGCAGATAGCCCTCGGAGGGCGCCGCGATGGTGAGATAGGCATCACTTTCCATCAATGCGCATCCTGCTCAACCTCTTCGGCTGTGAGAGGCTTGGCATTCATCTTAGCCCACACATAAGCGATATATGCGAGGACAAAAGGTATGAGGATAGAAACGTATGACATGGTCGTGAGCGTGAACTCCGACGATGAACTGTTGGCAATTGTAAGCGATGACTGCTGGTCGGTGAGCGAAGGCAGATATGCGGTGCCACCATAGCCTGCTATTAGGAACAGAACACAAACCACACCTGCAACGCCGAAACCGGCAAACCAGATACCGCCGCGCCACGTCTTGCTGAATGTCGTGCGGAAAATGGCGTAAAGAACTGCGACAACTCCCAGAAGAAGTATTACCGCAAGATACCAGTAGCTGAGGAGATTATGCAGATAGATGTAGGGCTCGGCAACAAACGAGCCGTCGACAAAGCGAAGACCTGTTGCCGTCAGCAATACAACGAGAAAAGCTACGAAAAGAACCGCGAAAACAAGACCGTTGGTAAAAACGCGCTTGCGCATGTGAGCGGTGAAAGAAGGCTCGCCGCCGATGTCGTTTATAAAATAAAGTGCGGCAAGTGTGCGGGCAAGATAGAACACCGCAAAACCGAGAAGAAGATTCTTCCAGCAGACGATAGCCTCGAGTCCATGCGTGGGAGCCCACTGGGAGATCACTGGCGCAGCAGGGTTGAGGATATTGTCGCGAACAACCGTGAATTCGCCGCCGAAGAACAGCATGGCGACAGCCACTCCAAGCAGAACGCAGCCGAACAGACCGTTGAAAGCAAGGAAGAAGTCATAGACCCCGGTACCATAAATATTGCCTTTGCGGCTTCTGAACTCGTAGCTGACCGCCTGGAGGACGAAGCTCAAAAGGATGAGCATCCAGAGCCAGTATGCGCCTCCGAAGCTTGTGCTGTAGAACAGAGGAAACGAGGCGAAGAAGGCGCCGCCGAAGACGACAAGAGTCGTATATGTGAGTTCCCACTTACGCCCGAGCGAACCGACCATAAGTCTGCGTTCGATGTCGGAGCCCTTGCACAGGAGCATCGACTGACCGCCCTGCACGAAAAGAAGGAAGACGAGTGCTGCGCCAAGAACGGCGATAAGCAGCCACCAGTAAGCCTGAAGCATTTCTAATTTTTCCATAATCAATGATTTGTTGCGATGTCAGACTTCGAGGCGCGCGATATGTAGCGCAGCATGATGCTGACCTCAGCGATGAGCAAAGCGGTGAATACTAACGCGAAAATCCAGAATGTGAGCTGAACCGACGAGGGCTGTATACCGCTGATTGCGGCATTGGTCGGCATCAGGTTCTGGATAACCCAGGGCTGACGTCCTACTTCGGCGAGAACCCATCCTGCTTCGCCACATATCCATGCGGCGGCGACAGAAAGAATGCCAATAACGCAGAACCATGTCTTTTCAAGATACCTGCTCCTATACCATGCAAACCAGACTGTCACGAGGAGGACCAAAAGAAGAAGCCCTCCGGCATATACCATGATATGGAAAGCATAGAACGACATGCCTACGGGCGGGACGGCATCTTCGGGAGATTCAAGATAACCGTATCCGAAATTGTCGAAGTCCTTCGCCACGGCGTCGGCGGCAGCTTTCATCGCAGCTTCGTCGCCGGTTTTCTTAGCCATGCCATAATCGGCAAGCGCCTTGCGGACATTCATACCGAGAGCCATTTTTTCTTCATAGCTCTGACCATAGACGGTATCGCCTTCGGCTGTTATGGTACGTCCGGCGATAAGGTCGTTGATACCGGGCACAAAAGAATCGCCGTCGGCATAGATGAGGTATGAAAGTCCTTTAGGTATATCAATACTGAAAAGCATGGGATCGTCGGGCGTTTTCTCCGCATCAGGCTTAAGGACACCGAAAGCCACTATGCTCTGCCCTACGGAACCCTCGTAGAGACCCTCCATGGCTGCAAGTTTCATAGGCTGCACCTCAGAAACCACAACAGCAGAACCGTGACCGGTGTAGCAAGTGGCGAGAATTCCGACAAGACCCACGACCGAGCCGACCTTGATGGAATCTTTCGCAACCTCTATGTTGCGGCGCTTAAGCATCAGCCAGCTGCTGACACCTAAGACAAAGACACCGCCGAGAACCCACGAACATGCGACAGCATGGAAGAACTTATTGACTGCTACGGGGCTGAGAGCGACGGCGAAGAAATCGTCCATTACATTGCGCATCTGGGCGGGATCGAACTTCATGCCGACAGGGTACTGCATCCAGGCGTTGGCGATGAGAATCCACATAGCCGAAAGGCATACGCCGACAGCAGTGAGCCACGACGAGGCGAGGTGGAAACCCTTGCTGACCTTGTTCCAGCCGAAGAACATGACGGCGACAAAGGTAGCCTCCATGAAGAAGGCAACGATGCCCTCGATGGCAAGCGGAGCTCCGAATATATCGCCGACAAACCAGCTGTAGTTGCTCCAGTTGGTGCCGAACTCAAACTCGAGGATAAGTCCGGTGGCTACACCGACGGCGAAATTGATGCCGAAGAGGGTCATCCAGAATTTTGTGATGTTTTTCCACCGCTCGTTGCCGGTGCGGACGTAGATTGTCTCCATAATGGCGACAATAAGCGCCAGACCAATGGTCAGGGGGACAAACAGCCAGTGGTACATAGCCGTGAGAGCGAATTGCGCCCTCGACCAGTCTACCACGCCAATCAGATCATTCATAGTGTATAATATTTAAGATTTGAATTCAAAAGAGAATCATCTTTCCGAGGAAAGAGATTGTCTGACAGCATCGGCACGCGAGGCGTCATCATCGTAGTTTGTGGCAAGCACATCAGGAAAAAACAGGAGCTTTATAACTGCAAAGAATATGATAAGCTTAATAATAATCAGCGCCCATAAGCTGCGCCCTATCGTCATATTCCTGAAACCGTCGACATACAGCGCGGCTATCCTATTGAGCAGACTCATGCGCCTCCGCATTTTCAATGTGTTGCACCGGTTTCATCTTCACCTTCAGTTCGTCGAATCCCTGACCGTAGACACCGTTGACATTTGCCTGTGTCATGAAAGCGTCGGGATCTATCGACTTGATTATTCGGGCAATAGTCACCGACTCAATCTTGCGGCACATAACAAGCAGGACTTTGACCTCCTGCTTCGAATACCAGCCCATGCCGGTCAGGACGGTGCATCCGCGGCGCGCTTCGTTGTTTATCGCAGTGGCGATTTCCTGCCACTTGCGCGAGAAAATGGTGAACTGCACAGCCTGGCGGTTTGTGTTGATGACCATATCGGCAGTCGTCGAGGCTATAAGGAGCACCACATAACCGTAGACAACGAGATCGAGCTGATGGAAAAGGAAATACGATGACGAGATTATAATGACATCAGTGTACAGCATCGTACGTCCGACGCTGACATTGGTGTATTTCGAAACCATCGCGGCGACTATGTCGGTACCGCCGCTCGAACCGTTGTGAGTGAATGCGAGTCCTACGCCGAGACCTGCCATGAGTCCGCCAAGAACTACGTTGAGGAACGGTTCGTTGGTGAAGCCTTCGGAAAACAATGGCTGGAAAATACCGATAAACACCGATATCATAGTAGCGCCATAGATGGTGCCGAGCACGAATTTCTTACCGACTACCTTCCACGCTATGGCAAGCAGGATAAGATTGAGGGCATACTGTGTTATTGCCACCGGAATGCCTGTCGTAAAATCGACAATGGTTCCGATACCGGCAAGACCGCCGATGACGACCCTCTCAGGCAGAATAAATCCGCAGAATCCAAGGGCATAAACCGCCATGCCCAGCGTAACGAAAAAGTAATCGCGCACAACGCGCCATATATGAACTTTGTTTATCGGCATTATCAGTAATATTAATCAACGCAAAATTACAAAAATTTAGAAAACCGTATCAATTTTTTCATCGAAATCGCGTACAAGAAAGCTCCGAGAGCACAATTTTGATTCTTTTTTCAAAAAAATATTGCCGGAATATCGGCATTACAAAAAAAAGTTGTAATTTTGCAGTCACAAAACGGAAACGACGTTTTGCCCCATGGAAAGATGCCGGAGTGGTCGATCGGGGCGGTCTCGAAAACCGTTGTACCCTTGCGGGTACCTAGGGTTCGAATCCCTATCTTTCCGCAAAAGCCGTATGTCTAAGACATACGGCTTTTTTTTGGTAATTCACCCTCTGACAGACAATAGGAATTCTTATGACAGTTTTCAGTCAACTTCTGATATGTGCGGGCGGTCTTGGACTCGCCTCTCTTTTCGGCTCCGCGGCAGGCATTGCCGTGCGACGTATTCCACACCGCTGGAACGACATTTTCCTCGGATACTGTGCCGGTATGATGCTCACAGCCTCGATCGTGTGCCTTATTGTTCCGGCCGTAGAAACGGCAGGGCAAAGCGGATGGTGGCAACCCGTTGCCGGTGTGATTCTCGGAGTCGCGCTCATAGCAGTGCTCGACAAGATAACACCACACCTCCACTACATTTCCGGAGTAGAGAGTACTGGTAGCGAAGAACGGCATCCCCACGCAGGCAAATCCATCGACCGGGTGCTCCTCTTCGTCATAGCAATCGCCATACACAAGTTTCCCGAAGGTCTTGCGACAGGCATAGTTTTCGACGGCGGCAATATGACCAACGCATACACAGTCGCCATAACGATAGCTATTCAGAACATACCGGAAGGAATGGTAGTAGTCACACCTCTTATCATGATAGGCGTCGGATTCTGGCGCGTTGTCGGCGTATCGCTCGCAGTCGCGCTCCTCGAGATTGCCGGAGTAATGGCAGGATATTTTCTCGGCGACATCTCGAGCTCGTTTCTCCCTACCCTCATGGCTCTCGCAGGAGGAGCCATGCTATACGTCATAAGCGATGAGATGATACCGGAAACACACAGCCACGGTTTTGAGAAGCACGCCACATACGCCCTTATCGCCGGAGTCATGTCGATGCTCTACATTCAGATGTTCATCTGAGCCTATAACCCACGCGCATAATTAAAAACTGTTAAAAGCATCTATTTTCGACCTACTCAGGGCGAAAATAGCCAGACAAAAGAATTGTATTTGGAATAAAATGGTTAACTTTGCACTCGCAAAAGCAAAGCGGCATCCGCAATGCAAAAGTCAGAAATGACCGGTCCTATAGCTCAGTTGGTCAGAGCACCTGACTCATAATCAGGGAGTCC
>JAGBDG010000218.1 GCA_017937625.1 Muribaculaceae bacterium
CACGAGGGGATTCTTCTCTACCTCGGCGAATTTTTTCAGTTTGTTTTTTCCCATTATTCAGGCATTACACGTCCGGGATAAGCCTCGAGGGCATGGCGGAGCACCTCCATAGCCTTCGCAAGCTCTTCTTTTCTTAGAACGTAAGCCATGCGGACTTCGTTCTTGCCAAGCTCGGGATTAGAGTAGAAACCCGATGCCGGAGCCATGAACACGGTCTGTCCCTCGTACTCGAATTCCTCGAGACACCAGCGGCAGAATCGGTCGGCGTCGTCGACGGGAAGCTTCACGACGGTGTAGAATGCGCCCATGGGTATGGGGGTGTAGCAGCCGGGAATCTTGTTGATCTGGTCGACGAGGAACTTGCGGCGCTCGACATACTCGTTGTATGTGGCGAGCATGTACTCCTGCGGGGTGTCGATGGAAGCCTCGGCTACAAGCTGACCCAACAGTGGCGGACTCAGGCGCGCCTGGCAGAGTTTCATAACGTTGCTCTTGAGCTCCTTGTGCTTGGTAATGAGGGCGCCGATGCGTATGCCACACTCGTTGTAGCGCTTCGATACCGAGTCGATAAGCACAACCTTGTCCTCGATGCCTGGGAGGTGGAAGGCGGAGATGTACGGCGCGCCGGTGTAGCAGAACTCGCGGTAGACCTCGTCGGAGAATAGGAAGAGGTCGTGCTTCAGCACGAGGTCGCGGATCTGGAGCATCTCCTTCATCGTATAGAGGTAGCCCGTGGGGTTGTTGGGGTTGCAGATGAGGATGCCCTTGGTGCGCGGTGTTATCAGAGCCTCGAACTTCTCGACGGGAGGAAGCTCGAAGCCGTCGTCGATGCTCGACGGCACGGTCACGATCTTTACGCCCGCGCAGATGGCGAACGCCATGTAGTTGGCGTAGGCGGGTTCGGGAACTATTATCTCGTCGCCGGGGTCGAGGCTCGCCATGAAGGCGAAAAGAACAGCCTCCGAGCCGCCGGAGGTGACTATGATGTCGTCGACGTCCACGTCGATATTGAACCGGTGATAGTACTGGCAGAGTTTTTCTCTAAGCGATTTCAGACCCTCGGAGGGGCTGTACTCGAGAACGGTGCGGTCGATGTGGCGCAGCGCCTCGAGAGCCTGGGGAGGCGTCGGCACGTCGGGCTGTCCGATGTTCAGACGGTATACTTTCACGCCGCGCTCTATTGCCTTGTTGGCAAGAGGCACGAGGCGTCGTATAGGGGAGGCGGGCATTTCCTGACCGCGTTTCGATACGTTGGGCATAGGTTTTCGATATTATTATGCAAATATACACAATTTCCGTGAACCTTTTGAACGGCGCCGATGTTTTAATATCAGAAATGTGATAATGATTGGTTTATACTACCGCAGCGGCACTGGGAAGCGCCGCTGCGGTAGTGTTTGACCGGTTTCTGCTTAGAGTTTATTGATGCATCCCATAAACAATATTGTGTCCGATGAGCGCTCATGGACGATGAATGCGAAGGGATGGTCGAATATGAATTCAGCTGTTTCGGCTGGCTCGGGCAACATGGTCAATCCGGAGCCGGTTACTGCCGCTATTTCAGCTCCTTCCTCGTTGACTGTGATATGCGTCTTCTGTAGAATGCGGTCTATGCGTGCCATGTCCTCAGAAAGAGGCGAGAAGTCTGCATCGCCAAATGCCTTCACGATTCCAAGAGCTTTCATGACATCTTTCAGTTCCGTTTTACAGCTGATATCGAATTTCGGAAGTACTATCGTACCTTCATACGACTTCATAAAGCTTGTCATTTCAGAGAAGGTAGAGTTGTCGATAGAAGCGAGATACTCACCAAGCGACACATTTTCGTCGGGGAGAATAAGAATCATAGCGAACCGACCGTTTCCGTAGCCTATCCTTACCCAACCGGCGCCGTTGCTGTCGTGGGCAGCGCGTACCGCCACATTGCCTTTCATCATCGGAATGCTGTTTTGTTCGCCTGTACTACTGTGGAAAACACGCTCTGTTGTATTTTTACGGTCGAATTTTTCCGCCCATTCGCTCTTGAAATAGAGTGCGTTTATAAGGGCGATGCGTGTATCTTTTAATGGCTCGTCGAGGAATTGCGGTATCATCCCCGAAGTTTTGTCGCTTGCCCAACGGTTGATTTTGAACATGGCGGCATCGGAAGACAAGTTTTCGGTATAAAACTCTGCACTATAGTTTTCTGACATGACATTGATGAAATCTGTCTTAGCAGATATAGCGTTGTCCAGCCATATAGAGTTGGCAAGTGAAATCTTGGTTTTTCTGTCAACGTCAGGAAGCTGCTGCGCGAGTTTGGAATTGCATCTGTTGAGCGCTTTAAGCTCTGATTCTCCGAATCCCAAAGCAGTAAGTATCTCCTGCTGCGTATCTCCTGCTGCTCCGTTGGCTATAAGCGACATACACATCGACGCACTCAGAGGCGATACTATCAAATTAGGCTCGATGCTTTGTGCCATAGCTTCCTTGAAGAACTTGAATGCAAAGCTGCTCTGAGTCTTGACACATTCTATTTCCTGCGGTTCAAGATTTATTTCTGTACCACCGCTCTCCGGTTCATCGTTCGACGAGCAAGCGTACAGCGCCGCCGCCATTAATAAAAAATACGGTTTCATATCTGTCTGGTTGACTATTTTCTGATTCCTGTTACTGTGTGAATAGAAGTTATAAAATCGCCTTCCGGATGTGTTCCCGACGTTGGGGCAGACAGATTGCCGGTATTGGAGCTATCGCCATATACGGCTCCTTTTAACGCATTAAAAACGTCACTTGCGTAATATCCGTCAGCAAGTCCGTCCCATCCCCAGTTACACATTATATACCAATAATACTCGGTTCTCCGCTCAATCACTTTGCCATACTGAATTTTTTTTACTGTACGTTGGAGACTCATCAGCCCGTGTCCTATCCATGCATGACTTCTGCGGTTGCTGTTTGTACCGTCGATAATAATAGGATAACCATTTTTAAGTTCGTTAACTACAGTGACTTCGTTATAATTTTTGTAATTGCCAGTCTTTGAATATCCAAAATTATTGAATGTCCTAATAACGTTTGCCATTCTTGCGCCGCTTCTGTCGTGATGATAATCCATATATAGATTTTCATGTTTTCCTAATTCAATCATCAGATTTGCAATCTGATATTGCGCAGACAACGAACAATAATTAGCATTTGGGTATGATGTCATGTTTTCCCAATCATAAGCAAAATCATTGTATATTTGCGGATACTTGTGAACCGACATTATTTGAGCGACTGCAGTAGCGACACAACCGGTAGGACATCGTTCGTCATCATCCATAGGACATAGGTTGTTATAGGGTGAGTGCTGACCCCATTTTACTTTGCAATAGCCGTAGGGTTTATAGACAATAGGATTGACAAAATCTCCATATATGTAAAATGGGTATTCAGTGTACATATATAAGTCGTCATCGTCTCTAGGCTTTATCACAAACGGAGAATCAATAGACAATTTGTTAAGTCCTTCAAGAAATATATTCAGACCTGGATTCTCTATTGTTTGATTTTCTGAGAGTGAGCCGCTGTCGGCAAGAGCAAGAAGTTCCGGCATCCGAACATCTGAAGACATTATTGCGAAGCCTTGTCCGTCTTCGAAATTGAAAACATGGAAAAGTGCAGAAGAGTCTTCAGATCTCGATTTGTCAGATGTGAAGCTGGACGAATATTCATTAATTATACGTCTGGTTTTTCCCGAACGGCTTAACCCCTGTCCATCTATATCTTGAAGTATTTGTATCAGATTTTGGCGAGCTTCTTCAATGGTAATTTTTGTATTAAACTCTGTTTTTGAATTTGATACTGATTGCAGGTCGTTGTCATCGTTGCACGAAACTATAGCGAATACTATAGCCGCTATTGATAGATATTTTACTAAAGCTTTCATTTTATCCTATTTTATATTGTTACATACCCGATGTATGTATAGTCCTCGGTAGTGAACTGAATCTGATATTCACCTTCAAGAGAGAATAGTGCGTTGATGAAGTCGGATTCTTCGGTATAGGATGCGATGCAGAGTTCGCCGTCGGCATCCCAGATTTCGTATAACTGGATGTCTTCTGCGTCTACGTCCATCTGTATTCCTTCGGCGCTGATTATACAAACGATGAAGCGCGACGGAATTCTGATGCCTTTCTGCTCGTTTTTTTGTTTGAGTTTCTTTCGTAATTGTACGGTCTGGGGCGCCGGGTTGTCTGCATAGACAATATCCGGACAAGCAATGCAGAATGCAAGCAGTATGAAGATTGATGATAAAAAATTTTTCATAATTGATTGTGTTTTTTTATTTCGCCAAATTTATATAAAAACCGAATCACAACCAAAAATTCGATAACGGAAAAATAACGGAAATCATTTCCGTTATTTTTCCGTTATCACCGTTTAGTTTTATTGCGCTTATAATAAGCGAATTATTCCATCGATGACTTTTACGCCTGTTTTCTTGTCGAGAGCCTTAAGTCCGAGTGTTTCTCTCCTTGAAATGATTGCTCCGTTGCTTCTTCCAAACAATATGGTCATTTCAGAGGGCTTGAATCCGCACTTTATGAGCAGCGCCGTATGCAGGTCGAGAGAGGTGAGCTTGCCAGATGTGAGGAGGTTCAGGTTGGTCTTGAATCGCGGAGAGCATTCCGTTACCGTCAGTTCGAGTTCTTCCCAAAGGTGCTTGTCCTGTATGGGACTGCCTTCATCGATAAATTTCTTTAGCGTTTGATAAATGTCAGAATTTATAATTGGTTCCGGCACTTCCGGCGTCTCTTCGCCTTTTTCATAAAGCGAAAGCAATTCCTGTCTAAGCTGCTCTCTGAGCTCAGCCTCTGTTCGCTTTTGCGAAAGCGGAGATGTCGGATTGTCCGTGCTGTCATTTGGAGCGGAATGCCCGCTCTGACTTTCGTTGTGTCGGGAAAGCTCTTGTTTGAGCCTGTTTATATTTTCGAGAGAACGGTGTAGTTCTATGATGTTGTTCTTGTTTTTGATTTTAAGGAGCAAAATCACGACTATCATCGCTATAATGACAAAGGCTGCGGCGATAATCCAGAGTTTTAAAGTCTCGTTGGCTTTTTCGGCTTTCTCTTTGCCGAGCTCGTGCAGCCTGTAGTTGTAAAGGTTCTGTTCGCTGATAACTGCAAGATTTTCGTTTTCATCGTAGTACCGTGCCAGAATATCCTGATAATTGGATATGTACTGGTCAAGTGAATCGGGATGTATGAAACTCCTCAGCTCGGGCGAAAGCAAATTCTGGTATCCGATTTCTTTATGTAGATAATCCGGATGTGAAACGAGCTCGAGCGAGTACATATATGCTGTGTCAAGGATGCCGGCTCCGAGATAAATGGTCGAAGCGCGCCCTAACGCGCCGTCACGTATCAGCGGATCGACGAGGTCAGGCATATTCCGAATCAGAATCAATGCCGAGTCAATCTGATTAAGATAAAACTTTGCCACAGCCCTGTACATTTTCGATTGTGCAATATCGTACGGCATGTCTCTCCCGCCACTCAGTTTCAGACTTTCAACAATCACACTGTCTGCTTTTTTGTATTGTTCAGCTCTGATATATGTGCTGCCCAAAAGCTGCAAGTCGTAAATAATGCGTGTCGTGTCTTGAAAATGGCGGTCAATTTCTAATGAAGAATTGATATAGCGCACAGCTTCTTTGTATAGACTCAGGGAACTGAGCAGCCGACCGGTCTGGCTTAACACGCGGTTTCTTAATTCCAAATTTTCGGTATCCGACGGCAGGAGGTCGAGCGAGCGGTGGAAGTATTCGAGGGAAGTTGGGTAGTCGCCGAGGTCGGAGTAGACACGTCCGCCGTAGTAGAGCGCTTCGGGGTAGAGGTCTTTGCCCCGGTAGTAGTCGATGACGTCGAGTATGAGGCTGTCGGAGGTGTGGCTGATGTATGCCTTGTCGGACGCCTTTACGGTAAGAAAGTCGAAATAGTGGCGGTCGGCATCGGAGAGCGTGGAGGCGTCGATGCTGTCGAGAAGCGCAAGGGCGTCTTCGGGGATGCTGTCGGTAAGCTCGGCGACGCGCGTCAGGCGTGCGTCATGCGGCTTTTCCGAGCATGCGGAAAGCAGCGTGACGACGATTGCCAATATTATGACGGGCATTTTTTTCATATCCGGGCAAGATGCAGCCCTGTGCGGGGCGGCATGACAAAGGTACGAAAAATTACCGGTTCGCGAAACCTCCGGCTCTTTGCTCCGGGCTGCTATTTCTCTCGCATGAAGATGTTGATGGGGGTGCCGGTGAAGTCCCAGTGCTCGCGGATCTTGTTCTCGAGATAGCGGCGATAGGGTTC
>JAGBDG010000219.1 GCA_017937625.1 Muribaculaceae bacterium
AACGGCTCTACCACAGACGGTTTCGGAAATACTGCCGAATCGCTCAAGAAGGTGCTCGAAAGCCCGTATGTTATCAACCGCGACCAGATGCCCTCACTGAAATAAGAATGATGAAAAAAATCGCTATCATAGCAGTGGCTGCCGCAACACTTGCCTCCTGCACCTCAAAAAAGGCTGAGTCCGCGCTTTCGCCGGCTGACCAGCTGCGCCAGCGCCTCGAAAGCACTGTCAACGATAAAAAAGTGCTGTTCGGTCATCACGACGACCCTGTCTACGGTCATGAATGGGCATGGGAAGAAGGACGTTCCGACGTCCTCGCCACCACAGGCGAATATCCCGCCGTCATGAGCTGGGATCTCGGCGCCCTCGAGCTTGACTCTGTCAAAAACCTCGACGGTGTGCCGTTCGTGCGGATGATTGCTGAAGTCAAGGCTCAGGACGCCCGCGGAGGTATCAACACTTTCAGCTGGCATCTCTGGGATCCCGTTACCGGTCTTGACAGCTGGCAGACGGGTGATTCTCTGGTAGTGAGCCGTATGGTCAACACTCCCGAAGGCATTGCCGCATATAACACTCAGCTCGACAGACTCGCCGACTTCTTCCTCTCGCTCAAGCGCGACAACGGCGAGCGCATAGGCGTCATATTCCGTCCGTGGCACGAGCACACCGGCTCGTGGTTCTGGTGGGGACGCGACCTCTGCACCACCGACGACTACAAGAAGCTGTGGACGATAATGCGCGAGAACTTCGACCGCCACGGCGTCGACAATGTCCTCTGGGCATACTCGCCCGACCGTTGCGACACTGCGGAAAAATATATGGAACGCTATCCCGGCGACGAGTACGTCGACATATTGGGCGCCGATGTCTATCACTTCGGCGGAGAGGAAGGTACGGAAGGTTATGTCCGCGACGCCAGCTCGACGCTCGGCGTCGCTGTAGCTGAGGCTGCCTCGCGCGGCAAGATAGCCGCATTCACCGAGACAGGCTGCGAGTCGCTCGTCATCCCCGACTGGTACACCCGCGTGCTCCTGCCGATAATCGGAAAGCAACCTGTGGCATACGTTACCGTGTGGCGCAACGCACACGACAAGCCGCAGCATTTCTACGCCCCCTATCCGGGACACCCTGCAGAAAGCGATTTTAAAGAATTTCATAATAATCCTACTACAATCTTTGTAAAATGAACACAAAGGATATCTTCGAGAAGCGCAAAGCCTTAATCCTTAGCGAATACAATAAGCTCATCGCCCGCAAGAACGAGCCTATAGAGGGCAACGGCATCTTCGAGCGCTATAAATACCCGGTCATCACGGCTGAAACCGTGCCCCCGTTCTGGAAATACGATTTCAACCCTGAGACGAATCCCTACTTCATGGAACGTATCGGCGTTAACGCCACCCTCAACTCGGGCGCGATGAAATGGAACGGCAAATACCTCGTGATGGTACGCGTCGAGGGCAACGACCGCAAGTCGTTCTTCGCAGTTGCCGAGAGCCCCAACGGCGTGGATAATTTCCGCTTCTGGGACCATCCCGTCACCATGCCCGAGGATATCATTCCCGCAACTAACATCTACGACATGCGCCTGACAGCACATGAGGACGGCTACATCTACGGTCTTTTCTGTGCTGAGCGTCACGACGACAGCCAGTCCGGCGACCTTTCGGCTGCAACGGCAAAATGCGGCATCGCGCGTACGAAAAATCTCGTCGACTGGGAGCGTCTTCCCGACCTCGAGTGCAAGAGCCAGCAGCGTAACGTCGTTCTCCATCCTGAGTTTGTCAACGGCAAATATGCTCTCTATACCCGCCCGCAGGATGGCTTCATCGACACCGGCAGCGGCGGCGGCATCGGCTGGGCGCTCGTCGACGACATCACCCATGCTGTGGTGACCGAAGAAAGAATCATCGATCCGCGCTACTACCACACCATCAAGGAAGTAAAAAACGGCGAGGGACCGCACCCCATCAAGACTCCCAGGGGATGGCTCCACATGGCTCACGGTGTCCGCGCGTGCGCTTCCGGTCTGCGCTATGTGCTCTATCTCTACATGACCTCGCTCGAAGAGCCCTGGAAAAAGATAGCCTCGCCCGGCGGCTACTTCATGGCCCCCGTAGGCGAGGAATATATCGGCGACGTGATGAACGTGCTGTTCTGCAACGGCTGGATCGCCGACGAGGACGGCAAGGTGTTCATCTACTACGCTTCGTCGGATACGCGCCTGCACGTAGCTACCTCTACAATCGACCGCCTCGTGGACTACTGCATGAACACTCCGCAGGACGGTCTGTCGACCGGCGAGTCTGTGAAGACTCTCAACCGTCTCATCGACGCCAATCTTGCGTTCGGTGTCAAATAAAATCATTATCTTTGCTGCATACAACCGATCAATATCATGGCATTCCTGAAAAGAAAAATAGGTTACGGCTTCGGCGACATGGCATCGTCGATGTTCTGGAAGATCTTCAGCTACTATCTGCCGTTCTTCTACTCCAACATCTTCGGTCTCAGCCTGCTCGACGCCGGCATACTTGTGATGGTCACACGAATATGGGACGCGGTGTCCGACCCGATGATGGGTGTCCTCGCCGACCGTACCGACACGCGCATGGGCAAGTACCGCCCTTATCTGCTGTGGTTCTGCATCCCCTTCGCCGTGTGCGGCATCCTTCTTTTCACCACGCCTGATTTCTCGTATGCCGGCAAACTGATATGGGCTTACGTGACGTACGTGCTGATGATGACCGTCTATACCGGCATCAACGTGCCGTACGGAGCAATGCTCGGCGTTATCACCGACAAGTCTGACGAGAAGACCGTCTATTCGTCGTACCGCATGTTCTTCGCCTACGGCGGCTCGTTCATAGCGCTCGCTACATGGGAACCCATGTGCGGCTTCTTCGAGAAGACCGTCGGGCTCTCCGCCGCCACAAGCTGGCAGTCGGCGATGTGCGTCATTGCCGCCGCATGTATCATTCTCTTCCTCCTCTGCTTCGCAATGACCAGGGAAGTGGTTCGCACGAAGAGCGTTGTGAGCATCGGCAACGACTTCAAGGCGCTCCTGAAGAACCGTCCCTGGTGGCTGCTTATCTGTGCGGCACTGAGCTTCAACCTGTTCAATACCGTGCGCGGCGCCACCGTGGCATACTTTTTCGCCGACGTTATAGGCGCGGACGCCAACATGTGGCTTTTCGGTCTGTCGGTGCTGTTCTACTCGGGACTTTTCCTGAGCATCGGCGAGGTTGCAAACATGGTGGGCGTGGCGCTTACCGTTCCCATCGCCTCAGCGCTCGGCAAGAAACCTACTTTCATCATGGTCAACGCCCTGCTGATAGTGTTCAGCATAGGATTCTTCTTCCTGCCTCTCAGTTCGGTCGGCTTCTTCCTGATGCTTCTCTTCCAGATAGGCATCTCGGTGCTGACGGGCATCATGTCGCCACTCGTATGGTCGATGTATGCCGACGTAGCCGACTATAGCGAGCACCGCTTCCATACTGCTTCGACAGGTCTGATTTTCTCCTCGTCGTCGATGGCTCAGAAGTTCGGCGGCGCCATAGGCGGCGCGGCAGTGCTGTGGCTCCTCAGTGCCTGCGGTTATGTGGCAGGTACCGGCGCGACAGAGGTCGTGCAGCCCGAATCGGCAATCAACTGCCTCTGGGCGCTGATGACATTCATTCCCGCCGGCGTAGCAGCTCTCGCGATATGCGTGGTATGGTTCTATCCGCTTACCACCGATAAGGTCAACGAGATTGCCGAGAGCCTGCGCGTCCGCCGCAACCGTGCGACAGAAGAAGCAGCCGACATCGCTGAAAATTTCGATAACATCAACAATTGAATAATCTCTTACAAATGAGTATAGAAGAACGGCAGAAATTTGCCGAATCTCTCATTGCTAATCTGAACCACAATATCCTGCCTTACTGGCTCGGCTCCATGGCTGACCCGGAAGGCGGGTTCTACGGAAGGCGCGACGGTCGCGACGGTCTCGACAAAGCTGCCGACCGCGGCGCCATACTCAACGCCCGCATCCTCTGGACGCTCGCTGCCGCAGCGCGTTTCACAGGCAACGCCGACTACCGAAAGGCTGCCGAGAAGCAGTACCGCTACGTTGTCAACCATTTCGTCGACAAGGAGTTCGGCGGCGTCTACTGGTCGATCCATGCCGACGGCACCCCCGCCGACACGAAGAAGCAGTACTATGCCATAGCCTTCACTATCTACGGTCTGTCGGAATACGTCCGTCTCACAGGCGACAGCGAAGCTCTTGAGACGGCGATATCCTTGTTCCGCAGCATCGAAGAGCATAGTCGCGACCGGGAGAAAGGCGGATATTTCGAGGCATCGACGCGCGACTGGCATCCCATAGCCGACATGCGTCTGAGCGACAAGGACCTCAACTCGTCGAAGACGATGAACACGCATCTCCACATCCTCGAGGCATACGCCAACCTGTTGCGCGTATGGACGTCGGAAGAGTGCCGCGAGGCGACGTCGTCGCTGCTCCGGCTGTTCAACGACGTGATTGTGGACCCGAAAACATATCATCTCGGACTTTTCTTCGACGACGACCTTAGGCGCGTAGACGGCGATATATCCTACGGACACGACATCGAGGCTTCGTGGCTCATGCTTGAGGCTGCGCAGGTCATAGGAGATCCGGAACTTCTCGAACAGACCACCGAGGTGACCCGCAAGGTGGCTCTCGCAGCTCTCGAAGGACGTTGCTGGGACGGCTCAATGATTTATGAGCGCCATGCCAACGGACACTACGACAACGAGAAGCACTGGTGGGTGCAGGCTGAGAACATCATCGGTCAGCTCTATCTCGCGCTTTATCACGGCTACGAGGATCAGTGGGACAAGGCGCTTGAATCGTGGCAGTACACCGACAGCCAGATTGTCGACCACGAGCACGGCGAATGGTTCTGGAGCCGTCTGCCAGACGGAAGCATCAACCGCCGCGACGACAAGGCGGGTTTCTGGAAATGTCCGTATCACAACGCGCGAATGTGCCTCGAGGGCGCCTCTACTTTAAAAAAGTCATGGAAAAGGAACTGAATGAGATACTCGTATTCGACCCCTATTTCGTTCATGTGATATGGGGCGGCGACCGCATTGCAAAGTTCAAGGGCATCCCCTCGGAAGGCAATGACGTCGGAGAAAGCTGGGAGATTTCTCCCATGCCCGGGCGTGAGTCGGTAGTTGCCGAGGGACGCTTCAAGGGTGAGAAGCTCACAGACCTTGTCGAAAGATACGGCAAGGACATAATGGGCGAACGCGTGCAGAAACGCTTCGGCGGCAAATTTCCGCTGCTCATCAAATTCATCGACTCGCGCGGCGATCTTTCGATACAAGTGCATCCCGACGACGCGCTTTCCGCAAAGCGCCACGGTAAATTCGGCAAAACGGAGATGTGGTACAGCATCTGCCCCGAGGAGGGCGCGTATCTTTATGCCGGATTCAAGCGTGAGGTCACTCCCGAGGAATTCCGCAAGAGCATAGACGACAATACCATTGTCGACCTTCTCAGCAAGTATTATACCAAACCCGGCGATGTCTTCTTTCTCCCGGCGAGCTGCGTCCATGCCATAGGCCGCGGCAATTTCGTATGCGAGATTCAGGAAGCGTCGGACGTCACCTACCGTATCTACGACTACAATCGCAAGGGCGCCGACGGCAAGCCCCGTGAGCTTCATGTGGCAGAATCGCTCGACGCCACGCGTTTCGATGCCGAGACGCAGCGCCTTGCCGCGCAAAAGAACGTGACGGCAGCGCCAGGTTCGGAGGCTGACCTCGTCCATTGTCCTTATTTCAACACCGACCTTCTGAGCGTCGACGGAAAGATGATGCTGAACCTCGGATTGCGCGATTCGTTCACGATATTGATAGCCATAGACGGCTACTGCACCCTGGAATCCGATGGCAACAGGACAGAGCTTCCGCAAGGAAGGTCGGCGCTCGTTCCGGCAAGCGTCGACCGTGTTAAGATAGAAGGCTGCGGACGGCTGATAAGTGTGTACGTTCCCTGACAGACACCATATCCTATAACAAAAGAGCGGCATCCGGACGAATCCGGGTGCCGCTCGCTGTTGTATAGGGATTTTGTTACTTGTTGTCTTCAGGAGCCTTGTCGATAAGGTCGAGGAACTGGTCAAGCTTGGGAGTGATGATAATCTCGGTGCGGCGGTTGCGCTGACGTCCGAGCTCTGTGTCGTTGCCGGCGAGGGGGTTGTATTCGCCTCGACCGCCGACGGTCATGCGAGCAGGATTGACGCCGAACTGATTCTGGAGAACCTGTACGACAGAAGATGCGCGCAGAGCGGAGAGGTCCCAGTTGTTGCGGATATTCTCGCGAGAGATGGGTACATCGTCGGTATTGCCTTCTACGAGAACGTCATAATCCTTGTAGTCCTTGATGATTTTGGCAATCTTGCCGAGGGTCTGCATGGCGCGGTCGTTGACCTGATAGTCACCGGAGCGGAAGAGCATGTTGTCGGCGAGGGATATGTAGACTACACCTTTGAGTACCTTGACATTGACCTCGTCGGTTTCGGAAGGCGAGAGCGAGCGGGTGAGGTTTGTCACGAGCGTGAGGTTGAGTGAGTCAGATTTGCTCTTTGCCGTCACAAGCTGATGGATATACTTGTTGGAGGCGTTGATCTGGTCGACGAGTTTCTCGATGTTGACGCTGCCCTGTGCAT
>JAGBDG010000220.1 GCA_017937625.1 Muribaculaceae bacterium
GCCAGGATCAAACTCTTCGTTGTTGCTTATCTTGTTTTCTTTTTTCAAATTCAACAAGGCAAGAAATTTTAAATTTTTGCCTTTCACAAGACGCTGCCTTCACGAACGCCGTCTGATTCCCGACCGGTTCGAACTGTCTTAGATTTTTATAGTGGAATGTGACAGAGACGAACTTAGCTGCCGTAGCAGCTTCCGTTTCTCTTGTACTACTATCGTTTCTGTTGTCAGACTGTCAATGTTCTCGTGCTTTCGCAATTTTCCGAAAGCGGATACAAAATTACGGCGAATAACAAAACCGTCAAAATTTTTGTTCGGATTTTAACTTATTTTATCATTTCCGCCGCTCTCTTGCGGTCCATCCGGGGCTCTTCCCGAAAGCGAGTGCAAAATTAGTCCTTTCTTCCGACACCACCAAATGTTTTCCGGAAAAAGTTTGCTATACAACATGATTTTAACATTTATTTACAGCAACAAAGCAACACAATTAATTCTCAAACTGAGTTACACATCTAATAACCAGAACGTTCATGAATCACTCAGCAATTATAGACGAAACAACCTATAAAAAGTAACATTTCAGCATATCGGAGCATACCGGACGAAAATGATATAAATTGTTAAAAATCGGAGATAGGTGTAACATATCGCGAAAAGTTGCGTCTAAGATTAAAAAGCAAAAAGTATTTTTGCATCCGACTTAAAACTTTCTCTAACTGTCTACATCTATAGAAACATATTTTTTATAAATCGATCCTTGCAAGATGATAAAACTAAAAGATGTCAACAAGACTTACCCGGGTATTGTGCCCCTGCATGTGCTGAAAGATATAAATCTTGAGATAGCGCGCGGGGAACTCGTGTCGATCATGGGCGCATCCGGTTCGGGCAAGTCGACGCTTCTTAATATATTAGGAATACTCGACAACTACGACAGCGGCGAATATATCCTCGACGGTCAGCTTATCCGCGACCTGAGCGAGAACCGCGCCGCCGAGCTACGCAACAATCTTATCGGTTTCGTTTTCCAGTCGTTCAACCTCATAAGTTATAAGAACGCGCTCGAAAACGTTGCCCTTCCGCTTTTCTACCGCGGTATCAGCCGCCGCAAGCGCAACGCCATGGCGATGGCAGAGCTGGAGCGCATGGGACTCGCCGACCGCGCGACGCATCTTCCCGGCGAGCTGTCCGGCGGTCAGAAACAACGCGTGGCTATAGCGCGAGCCATGGTGACGAAGCCCTCGATAATACTCGCCGACGAACCGACGGGCGCACTCGACTCGCACACGTCGAAAGAGGTGATGGAAGTATTCCGCAATCTCAACGCGGAAGGCATGACTATTGTCATTGTGACGCACGACCCGGGCGTGGGCGCAGCGACTAACCGCATTATCCGCATAGTTGACGGACAAATCACCGACGGCAATGCTTGACCTTATAAGAGAGATAGGGCAGACCCTGCGCAACAACAAGCTGCGCACCATCCTTACGGGAATCTCGGTGTCGTGGGGTATCTTCATGCTCATCGTGCTCTTAGGAGCCGCACGAGGCGTGACCAACCACTTCGACGAGCGCGTCTCGACCCGCGTCAACAACATGATGTCGATATGGGGAGGCTACACCACAATGCCGTACAAAGGCTATAAGGACGGACGTATGATACAACTCAAGACATCGGATCTCGACGCCATAGTCAAAGACAATGAAAAAACCGTAGTAAAGGCAGAAGCGACCGCCTCGAACGACACGGCAAAGATAAGCACGGAGCGAGACTTCGTGAGCGGCGGTTTCTCTGCCGTCTTCCCGGGCTACGCCAAACTTCAGGAAATCAACGTCAACATCGGACGATTCATCAACGAGAACGACATCGCCGCAAAAAGAAAGGTGATGGTCCTCCGCGACACCCGTGCCGAGCTGCTTTTCGGTTCGGCTGAAGACGCTCTCGGCAAGACTGTGCAGTCGATGGGACTCGGCTGGACTGTGGTGGGCATCTATACGCACAGATGGGAGCGCGAGAGCTACGTCCCATATACCACTTACAAGGCAATAACAGGCAATACGCCGAACACCAACCAGATAGACGTCACTCTCGGCGAGATTAACACTCTCGAGGAGGCGCAGAAAGCAGAGCAGGAAATA